>JAURLM010000194.1 GCA_030831265.1 Chloroflexota bacterium | reverse complement strand
CAGCAGGCCCGGAAATGCCGGGTGCAATCCACGTCACAAACTGGAATTCATACCGATTGCCATTTCACGGCGATCCGGTAGACGTTGCGATCAAGTGCGCAAATGAATTTGAGACAGCGATTATTCACAATGGCCCTGAAACGGTTGCTGCGATGATTGCAGAGCCGATTTCAGCCGCGTTTGGTATTCATATTCCTCCACCAGAATACTGGCAACGGTTGCGTGAGATTGCTGACAAATATGGTGTTGTTCTGATTGCGGACGAAGTCATTACCGGTTTCGGCCGTACGGGAGAATACTTCGCTCCGTCCAACTGGGGTGTGCAACCTGACATCACCACAGTTGCAAAGGCACTTACCAGCGGTTACGCCCCACTGGGTGCCGCTATCGCCACCAAGAAAATTGCAGATTCATTTGTTGGTGGGCCGGAAAAGACCTTCCGGCACCTGATTACGTTTGGCGGTCACCCTGTAGCGGCGGCAGCAGCTATGGCGAACCTGGAAATCTTCAAGAGAGAAGACCTTGTTGGTAATTCTCGTCGTATGGGTGATTACCTGTTCGACAAGCTCCAGGGACTGCGTGACCACAAGATTGTTGGTGATGTTCGCGGGGGGCTTGGCCTTCTTGCGGCTGTTGAACTGGTACAGGACAGGGATGCGAAGACAGCATTCCCGGCCAGTGCAGGCCTGGCGAAACGTCTTCCAAAGATGCTTTACGACCGTAACCTGGTGAGTTTCCGGGCTGGAGATGTGATATCACTATGCCCACCACTTTCGATAACGAGCGACGAGATTGATTTCACGGTCAATGCGCTGGATGAGACTCTTACTCAACTAGAGGCAGACCTTGGACTTGTCTGACATGTTTACTAGCAGGATGGTTGGCACAACCCGGTCCTGATGTGGTATCGTGCCACTCACTTTTCGGGCACAGTCCGAAGGGTTGCGTTTGATACACATCCCTGACCGGTCCGGGACGGCAATCGGCAATTTGTAATAATCGTTCCGCCAGCAGATAGGGAGCCGACATGGACGAATCGACATCGACAATGAACGCCGCGGTCGCTAATAGCCCGGCCGCAAGGCAGTTGGACCGCGACGGCTTTGGCAAGAGTGCAGCTTCCGACGACGTGGTACTGGACGTTCGTGACCTGCGAACGCACTTCACCACTCGATGGGGCACTGTCAAAGCAGTCGATGGTGTTAGTTACCACGTTCGCCGTGGTGAGACCCTTGGCGTGGTGGGTGAATCCGGATCAGGAAAATCCGTCACTGCTCTGTCGCTTATGCGACTGGTTCCATCTCCTCCGGGACAGATTGTGGGCGGAGAGGTAATCCTGAACGGGCGTGACCTCCTCAAGCTCAGCGAGCGTGAGATGACAAAGGTTCGTGGTGGAGACATCTCAATGATTCTCCAGGACCCAATGTCAGCACTGAACCCGGTGTTCACCATCCGGAACCAGGTTGGTGAGGCAATCAAGATCCACCAGGGTTTGAAGGGCCGCCCGCTGTGGGACGCTATCGTTGATTCCCTGCGGAAGGTTCGTATCCCGGCACCTGCACTACGTGCGAAGGACTACCCGCACCAGTTGTCCGGTGGAATGAGGCAGCGTGTTGTAGGTGCTATCGGTATCTCATCGAAGCCTTCCGTCATCATTGCTGACGAGCCGACCACTTCGCTCGACGTAACCATTCAGGCTGCATACCTACGCCTGCTGCGACAGATTCAGCAGGAAGAAGGCGTTGGCATCATCTTCATCACACATGACTTCGGTATCGTCGCCAAGATGTGCGATCGTGTTGCGGTCATGTACGCAGGACGAGTTGTTGAGACAGCCGATGTTCGAACTATCTTCAACAACCCACTGCATGAGTACACAAAGGCCCTGATTACATCAGTGCCAAAACTGGAAGAGAAGACTGGGCGGCTTCCGCAGATTGAGGGTCAGCCTCCGCTGCTCTACAACCTGCCTCCGGGAGATGCTTTTGCACCTCGTTCTCCGTTGCCTCACACAGACAAAGACTTGCAGATACGCCCGGACCTTGTCGAAGTCGAGCCGGGGCACTTTGTCCAGCTGGCACACAGTTCAGTTAAAGAGTTCCACAAGTACGCTCATCTCGTACCTTACGGTGATGAGTACAAGGGTGATGGCTGCCCGGGCTCGTAAAGTCCGAGGCCCGATTGGGCACAGAGTCGCCGACACATGGTTGTCGGCAGGTTAGTAACCACCACGACGGCGGAGTAAGTGATGACAACAATAGAAGCACCGGCACCAGAGAACACCCAAGGCGCCAACAAGTTTGGAGTGGCAGGGGCCCCTGGATGTCTGAATTCGGCAGACGCCATCATCTCTGTTCGGCATCGGCGGAAATGGTTCCAGGTGGGTAACACCATCCTGGGCTTCGGGCAGAAGCACTGGCTGAAGGCCGTTGACGATGTCAGCTTCGATATTGAGCGTGGCAAGACAATCGGACTTGTGGGTGAATCTGGTTGTGGCAAGACCACGACACTGAAGCTGCTTCTTGGTCTCGAAACACCAACGGCAGGTGAGATTTACTTCGAAGGTCAGGATGTGAAAACTCTGACCAAAGCCGGGCGTAAAGAATTCCGCACGTCAATCCAGGCAGTTTTCCAGGACCCTTGGTCTTCATTGAACCCACGAATGCGCGTCAACTCGATTGTGGCTGAGCCGCTTGAAATCGCTACGACGATGACCAAGCAGCAGATTCGCAGTCGGGTAGGAGACCTTCTTGCAGAGACTGGCTTGAACTCTTACCAGGGCAACCTTTACCCGCACGAATTCTCAGGCGGTCAGCGACAGCGCATCGGTATCGCTCGTGCGCTGGCGCTGAACCCTAAGGTGATCACGTTGGACGAGCCAGTGTCAGCACTGGACGTGTCCATTCGTGCCCAGATCATGAACCTGCTGGTTGACCTGCAGGAAGAGCACGGCCTTGCTTACCTGATGGTGGCTCACAACCTGGCTACTGTGCGTTACATGTGCCACAGGACCGCCGTTATGTACCTCGGCGTTGTTCAGGAGATGGGGGACACGGAAAGTATTTTCCGCAACCCTACTCACCTTTACACGAACGCATTGCTCTCCGCTGCTCTACCGTCCCACCCGGACATTGAACGTGAAGAGATCATCCTGCCAGGTGAGGTTGTCTCACCGGTAGACCCGCCTCCAGGTGACGTGTTCATGACCCGGACACCACTGCCTGTCGACCCGGCACATGAGTACGCCAAGGTTCGTCCTGCGTTGACCGAGATTGAGCCTGACCACTGGGTGACCGTCACTCCGTGGAGCACGCTTGAGGCAGCCAACAAGACTGGTATTAACCTGTCGCTATCCGTTGACGAAGAAATCGAGAGTGATTCCTTCCAAGGTGGCGGTAACTAGACTCTGGTCCGGGTTACCCGAAACACTTGAAATAGAAAACGCCGTGGCAATAAGCCACGGCGTTTTGCTTTATGAGATTCCTGGTTCCCGGGCCTGGATTCGAACCAGGATTGATGGCTTCAAAGGCCACTGTCCTACCGTTGGACGACCCGGGAGCGAACGGACTTACAAGCATACCGGATGCCAGCGCCGTGCCAGCAGTATCCTAGGCTGCTTCTTCAGCGGATGCTGCCAGCAAACTAACCGTGAAAACGGAACCTTTACCGGGTTCACTGATTACTGATACTGACCCACCGTGCAGTTCGGCAATGCTCTTTACAAGTGCTAATCCCAGCCCTGTCCCGGGTTCAGACCGAGTCAGATCACTGTTACCTCTGAAGAAAGGACGGAACAACTGGGACCGATCCTCTAGAGAGATTCCAATGCCCTGGTCGGACACGGTTATGAGGGCTTCGAGGCCTCGACGATGCACGTTTACCGTGATCACTGTTCCTTCTGGCGAATACTTGGAGGCGTTTTCCACAAGATTACTGACGATCTGGACGATCCAGGAACGGTCACCCTTGATCATGAGGTTCTCGTCAGCAATATGCACCTCAAACTCTTGCTGCTTTTCGTGCAGCACCGGTTCGAACTGGTCTATAACCTGGTGCACCGCCTCGCCAATGGTGAACGTTGACAGTTCCAGTGACAGATTGCCCGATTCGATG
This sequence comes from Chloroflexota bacterium, assembly GCA_030831265.1. GTDB lineage: Bacteria > Chloroflexota > Dehalococcoidia > Lucifugimonadales > Lucifugimonadaceae > JAJCYX01. The sequence continues at coordinate 211 of JAURLM010000194.1, read as the reverse complement.
CGAGATACGTCGAGTAGATTGACCTGCCCCCCCGCGAACGAAACCACTGGAAAAGTCCAGACTGGACGTTCTGAAAGGGGGGGCGAAATGCCTCGAAAAGGTCACACACCGGAGCCAATCTTGAACAAGCTCCGGCAGGTAGAAGTAGCCGTAGCCAACGGCAAACAGGTGGCACAGGCAGTCAGAGATATTGGTGTCAGCGATCACACCT
>JAURLM010000193.1 GCA_030831265.1 Chloroflexota bacterium | reverse complement strand
CAGCACGATGCGGACACCGGGGTTCATGTCGAGGATGTGGCGAGCCGCCTCAATGCCGCTCATATCCGGCATCTGGATATCCATGACGATCACGCTTGGGCGGAGCTTGTCTGACTGCTCAATAGCGCTTGTCCCGTCGTTGGCCTCGCCGATGATCGTGAAAGTCTGATCATTGGAAAGCTGGTTGCGAGCTATATCGCGGAACGTGTCCTGGTCATCAACCAGGAGCACAGAGTTCTTTGCCGGGTCTGGCTTGCCACTTGAGAACTGGATTATTTTGGAAGAATCTTGGGACATTCGCTTCTCTCTGATCGGTACTACTTGCGACTGTTTTCCCCTCGCATATCCAGACTATGGTGAATGTTGTGTCGGGGCACAGGGAGACCCTCAAACACACCCTGTGGGCAGGCACACAGGCCTGCATGTGAGTAGTTACTCCAGCAATTTTTGCCCACAACTGGCGCACACCTTCGCAACACCGATTTGAGTTCAACTACTGATTGGGACCGGTAAAAACCACGCGAAAGCCCGCCGGGCGATTTTGCGGCACCCGGCGGGCTGATTTACAGGCGTTTTCCCGACGCGATTACGCGCTCAGGCGAGCATAACTGGCGGCCTACTCAAAGGGGTCGATTACACCGGCCAGCTTTTCGCCCTTTGAGAGACGAGTGATGTTTGCCGCCGCGTTGTCCAACGCCTTCTGGCGTGCCTCGATGCTGGAGCCTGCGAGGTGCGGTGTCATGAACACGTTGCGCATCTTGAGCAGCGGGTTGTCATCTTCGATAGGCTCAATCTCAGTCACATCCAGCCCCGCGGCTGCGATGGTGCCGTTCTCCAGCGCCCGGATCAGTGCCGGCTCGTCCGTTACCGGGCCGCGGCATGTGCTGACGAGCACCGCGGTGGACTTCATCTGCGCGAATTCGTCGTCGCTGATCATTCCGCGTGAATTTTCGGTTAGCGGGACGTGCAGGCTGATGATGTCTGAGGTAGCGAGTAGTTCTTCCAGTGATACGCGTTTGGCGTTGGCGAACTTCTCAACACTGGGGTCGATCTCCAACTTGTCGTGGTAGACGACTTCACAGTCCCAGCCCTGCAAACGCCGTGCGACCTTGGAGCCAATCTGGCCCAGGCCGATGATGCCGACGCGTTTGCCGGTAATCTCGTGATATTGCTCCCACGTCTCGAAGAAATCACCGTGGTACTTGCCGGATTGCAGGTTGCGTATCTGCTCTTGAGCGTGCCGGTTAGCACCGATCATGAGCATGATTGCAATCTCTGCGACGGCAACGGAGTTTGCACCGTGGTTGCCCGCCACAGAGATGCCCTTGGCGTGTAGCTCTTTCTTCGGCAGGTAGTCAGTGCCTGCACTCAATGCCTGGACCAGCTTCAGGTTGCTGGAATTGGCAAGGTCAGGGTCGACTCGGAAACGCCACGGGATGATGACATCCGCGTTCCGGGCCAATTCTGCACCGCGCTCCTGGATGGTGTCTCGCGGGTTTTCTGGCACGCCGACGACTTCGACGTCGGCCGGGACCGCAGATCGGACTCGTTCAATCTCCCAATCATCGCGATAGCCGAGGAATGCGGCTGTGATCTTTGCCATTCAGGTCTCCGATTTAGAAAATGCCGTTGGTTGCCGCAGTCAGAGCGGCGGACATGTCGTTAGTGCAGATGCCGGGCAGCAGATTGGCCTGCGTGCAGTGGGCGCGCTGAGAATGATAACGCCGCGTCTACGCTGATGGAGCGAACTTTCAGACGAGGCGAGGGTCAGCGGTGAATCACGTTAGATATGGCTTTATCCGGGTGATCGAAAGAGATAGATAGCCCAGTTGAGGGTGTCCCGGCCATGTCGCAGGTAGGTGTCGCGGCTTATTCGGGTACGCTCCAGTAGTTCTGGGACATCCGGGTCTTCCGGGTGCTCGCGGGCGTATTCCTCAGCGGCGAGCCACTGGAGGCTTTCGTACCGATCCCAGTCATCATGATTGCTGACACTGGTGTAGAGCGGTGTTAGGCCAAACTGGATGGCTGTTTCAACGTTGCCAGCGTGTGATAGGAGACTTTCCACGAAATCAGGCTCGGTTGCGGCGTATTCGGGCGATGGCTCATGCATCTTGTATGGCTCGCCAATGGCGATAAGCCCGCCGGGGACCACGGCTTTCTTGAGCGCTTCGATGGTTCCTGCATAGCCGTTCCAGATCCATGTCGCCCCAATGCACATCGCCAAGTCGAATGAATGAGGTTCGATTTCGTACTCGGAGCCGTTTGCGAGAACAATCTCAACTGTGGCCCCGAGGTTGCGATTCTTTGTTCGGCGTTTCGCCTCGTCGACCTCGTACGGAGATATGTCTACGCCAGTGCCGGAGCAATCGTGTCGTTCAACCGTTCTCAGCAGGAATTCTGCTTTGCCGCATGCGATGTCGAGTACTCGCGCACCGGGCTTGAGCGGTAATAGCTGAACAAGCTCGTCCAGTTTGGCCTCGGAGGTAGGGTTACAGACGAGATGCCCGCGGTGCGTTATGCCGTAATACTTCCATGTATCCATAATGTTCAGCGATATTTCCCCTGCCGCAGTGCGGCTGATGTTTGTATCTGTTTGCACCTTATACAGGTTGTTACCCCCGTGAAATCCCATGAATTTGCGTTCACACGGGTTTGAATGGCTGGTCGGGAGTATGCACTATTGTGACCCCATGAACGAAGTTCCTGAAAACCCAACCGCGGATGATGTGGCTCCATCGTTTACTGCAACCCGCAGTGAACGATCACCGCTTGGCAAGACGGAACAGGAAGACGAGGCGGATCACCTGCGTCGTGTGGCAGAGGAACTCGGAGGCTCGACGATTGGTTCGGTCAGTGACCTGGCGAACCGATTGAACTCAAGTGATGCAGATGAGCGTCGTACTGCTGCGGCGTCTCTCGGTGCAAGCAGCGACAGGCACGCAATTTCTGTCCTGCGCTCATTGCTTGAGAGCGAAATTCCCGATAACTGGGAGCTGGCAGTTCATGGTTTGCGCCAGAGCCGGACGAGAGATGGCTGGTTGTGCCTGGAGAGCGTGGCACTTGACCATGTCCCGTCACTTGAAACGAATGACTCAGAAAATCCTCATGCGTTCAGATTGTTGGTCATGGGGCGAACGAAGACGATGGATCGTCTGTTCCGGGCCATCGACGGACATTCCCGGTCCATTTCTAGTGCCGCGGCACTGAACTTCACGAAGACAGCGGTGCGGAGTGTGCCTGCGGAGATGTCGGCCATCATGGCGATGCGGTTGGGTTTGGTGGGTGGGGTTGCGTCAACGCCGGAAGCGATCGCAATAGCTACAAACCAACCCGTTGATGAGGTGCGGAGGCTTGAAGCGCTGGCTTGGGAGACAGTACAACGCTCCCGCACTTATTCAGACATACGCAAAAATTTTGAGGTGACCGTTGACAGACTTTGGCCTGCAGATTGAGCCGGCATTTGGATTTTCGTACGAAGATGTGGCCGGGATTGCAAAATCACTGCGGCCTAACGGGTTCACATCAATGTGGGCCTCGGACCACTTCATGCTGGATAGCGGCGACCCTGACCGCAACTGCCTGGAATGTTGGACGCTGCTGACGGCCATTGCAACGGAAGTCAAGGACATCCGTATCGGCTCACTGGTCACCTCCGCTTCGTATCGCAATCCTGCGCTGCTTGCGAAGATGGCCGCATCTCTCGACCAGGTTTCAGGCGGCCGTCTTGAGTTCGGTATCGGCGCGGGTTGGAAAGACGTGGAGTACGAGGCTTACGGCTACCGGTTCCCGTCCGCGGGTGAACGGGTGAGCAGGCTTGAGGAATGTATTGAGATCATCACGCGACTGTGGACGCAGCCGGTTGCGGATTTCCATGGTGAGTTTCACCAGATTTCGAACGCTGTTTCTGCTCCAAAACCTGTCCAGCGGCCACATCCGCCGATATTGATCGGTGGTTCCCGCACTCGAATGCTGCGGATCATGGCGAAGTATGCGGACGTGGTGAATTTCGTCCCGCAGCCAGACCCTGATTCGTATGCGGAGACACTGCATCGGCTTGAACGCGCCTGTGCCGAAGAAGGCCGTGATTGCGAGCGCATTCGCAAGTCACATTTCATTACGATGCTGGTTGGTGCGGATGAAGCTGGCGTTGAGCGAAGGCTTCAGCGTGTTGCCGAACGAGATGGAATGTCGATAGATGAGTGGCGTTCTAAGCGCAGCCGGGCGTTCATCGGTACAACGGCACAGGCACGAGATTTTCTCAGGCGGTACACGGACCTGGGCGTGACGCAGTTTATGGTCGTGTTCCCGTACCAGGAAGAGGCGGAGTCTATAAAGCTGTTTGCAGACGACGTGATAGGCCGGGTGTAGTGACCCGGTAGCAGTTCGCATGTACGCGGTTACAGCTACAATCTCGCTGCCGCCGGTTTGAGTTAGCGGATAACCCCCACGAGGAACGACATGAAAATCACCGAAATCAAGACGTACATCATGCACGGCATTCGCCGGAACTGGGTGCTCTGCAAGATCGAGACTGACGAGGGCGTGCACGGGTGGGGTGAAGGTACGCTGGAACGGCATGAACCGGCTGTAGTGGAGGGCATCAATGCCCTTGCGAAGCGTCTCGAAGGGCGCGACCCGACCGAGATCGAAAAGAACTGGCAGATCATGTATCGCCACGGCTTCTGGCGCGGCGGTGTTGTGATGGGCTCGGCAATGGCCGCACTCGACATCGCCATGTGGGACATCACCGGAAAGGTCTACAACCAGCCAATCTACAAGTTGCTCGGTGGTGCAGTCCGTGATCGTGTTCGCGCCTACACGCACGCTGCAGATCTGCGCGGAGGCCAGGACGCTGTTGATGAGGGCTTCACCGCGTTCAAGACCGGTGGCTGGATAGTGGGTCAGAACAGTTTCTACGAAAAAGACCTTGCCGACGCGCTTCACGAGAAGATCAAGGAGATGCGCAGTGGGCTTGGCCCGGATGTAGACATCATGATTGACAATCATGGACGGGCGCGTCCTTCGCTGGCGAACCGGCAGATCGACGCTATCGAGGAGTTCAACCTGCTCTTCTTCGAGGAGCCGGTGCCGCCGGAGAACCTCGATGCGCTGGAGCAGGTGCGCTCAGCGGGACACCGCACGGATATCGCAACCGGCGAGAGGCTGTTCTTCCGCTTTGGCTTCCGTGACCTGCTGCATCGCAGGCTTGTTGATGTGATTCAGCCTGATATCGCCCACACAGGCGGCATTTCTGAGATCAGGCGTATCGCTTCGATGGCGGAAACGGAATACATAAAGTTTGCGCCGCATAACCCGAACGGCCCGATCGCCGCGGCTGCCAGTCTGCATGTCTGCGCCACCACGCCGAACTTCCTGATTCTGGAGACGGCGCGTGACATGCCGTGGCATGACGATGTGCAGACGAACCCGTTGGTCATCAAGGACGGTTACTACGAACTGCCTACCGCACCGGGACTGGGCACTGATCTTGACGAGGAGATGATCAAGAGCAGGCTGTATGATCCGTCAGCTGACCGCTACGAGGGTGGTTCGTGGAATGCCGAGGATGATTCGCCGGCAGATGTGTAGGTTGCCTGCGATACTGCTTCGCCCCGCTGTAACGCTAGCGTGAAAAAACAGGAACTCAAAACTTGCCAGTTATGACAGAACTCAAAGCCGCGCTGTTCGACCTCGATGACACTCTTGTGGACCGGCGTACGGCGTACAACAAGTTCTACCGCGGCTTTTATGACAAGCATGAGGCGATAAACCGGGATGTTTCATGGCCTGACGCGAAGAACTTCTTTTGGACGCTTTCGCCGAACAACGCAACGAACCCGCGCGAGGCGTTCAAGGCGATTCAGCAGCGCTGGCCGGAAGTGAAAGGCGATCCGGAGTCGCACTATCACGACTACTTCACTGGTCTTAGCTCAAGTATGAGGCCATTGCCTGGTGCGGTGGAGTTTATAGAGGCGCTTAACGAGTCCGGGCTGCCGTGGGGTGTGGTGACAAACGGCAACAGCTACCAGTTGAAGAAGGTCGAAGCAGCCGGTCTGCAGGACATGGTGCCGTTTGTAGTCGCCACGGAGTTGCACGGGGCTAACAAGCCTGATCCGGGTCCGTTCCTGCACGCACTTCACCTGCTGGAACTTGAAGAATCTGATGCTGGAAACGTGTTGTTCGTCGGCGACAACCCGCATACGGACATCTCAGGGGCACACGCTGTTGGAATGCATACGGCGTGGCTTCACATGGGTCGTGAATACCCTGATGGCGCACCCAGGCCTGACCTCACAATAGCGACCGTCAATGAATTGCTGGAAGTCCTGGGAATCTAGTCAGGCTGTAAGTCTTCAGCAGGTGACTTGCTGGTTGTCATCTTGCCCCTTCGCCCTTGATGGGGAGGGTTGGGGAGAAGGTGGAGCGGTCGGATGACATGGTTTGTGCGGCCAAGATGCCACAGGGGATGCGTTCGCAAAGACACAGGTTACGCGCGTACTGTGTACCGACCCTGATGCGAGGCTGAGAGCGTTAGAGCTAACCTTGACCTGTCTCATTACGGCCAACCGGGGCCAGTTACGCCAATCAGCATCACCAAAATGACCACAATCGGCCCTCGCAATCGAAATCGCCATCCGTACAACACCGTGCTGTTCGATCTCGACAACACGCTTGGCGACAGGCCTGCTTCTGTTCGTCGCTGGGCGGAAAAATTCTACTTTTCACAGCCGGGAGTGATGGCAAAAGTGGGGCGTGCCGAGGCTATCGAACAGATCGTCCGGTGGGATGCCGGCGGGCATATGTTTGCCCCGGAAATGTTCAGCAAGATGGTCGAGGTGTGGCCGTTTGTGCGCGAGAGCGTCGATGAACTGGTCAAGTGGCACGCGGTCAACTACCCGGCAGCTTTTCGCCCCGCGCCAGTCGTAGGCCGGACAATCACGCGGATGATGCGTGTTGGCATCGAATGGGGAGTTGTGACCAACGGGCCATCATTTCAGCGAGCCAAGCTGGTCGCGTTGGGATTGGACAAGATCGCCGGTTGCGTGGTGATCTCGTCGGAATTTGGTGAAGACAAACCATCTCCTGAAATCTTCAAGGAAGCGCTACGAAGGCTGGGTCGGATACCAGAAGGGGCGATTTTCGTAGGTGATTCTCCAGTGGCTGATATTGAAGGCGCGCGCAAAGCGAGGCTTGACACTGCGTGGATGAGTCTCGGTCGCAAATGGCCCGCGGATCTGCGTCCACCTACCCACACACTGAGCAAGTTTGCTGACCTTGTGCAGGTGCTGGGACTCTAGTTCAGATTGCCCTTTCGTACTTAATCCCCGGCGTTTTCTTAGCCCACACCAAGTTTCGCTGGCATACAATCTCCGTGTTCAGCGTGCAGAGCGTTCCCGTAAACCCCTTTTCATATTCGTCAACGTCTGCACGCGGCATCAAACTCCTCGTAGAGAAAGGTATTTTCCAATGGCAATCGGCGTTGCGGTACTTGGAACCGGTCGCATAGGTGGTCGTTACATCGAATGGACAAACGGCGTTCCCGGTGCAGAGGTGCGGGTGGTGGCGGAGGCCAATCCTGAAGCAGCTGCAAAATGGCAGGATCAGTACCCGGACCTGGACTTCGTCAGCGACTACAAGGAAGCACTGAAGCGAGATGACGTGGATGCGGTGGTCATCACGTTGCCACACTGGCTGCACCGCCAGGCTGCCATTGATGCGGCGAACGCTGGCAAGCACATCTATGTTGAAAAGCCGATGGCCGTGTGGCCCTCTGAGGCCCGCGAAATGCTGGCTGCGGCTCGACTGAACGGCGTTAAGGTGATGACCGCCCACACGCAGCGTTACCAGCGTCCGGTGAAGGCGATGAAGGAGATCGTGGAATCGAAGCGGTTCGGTGATCTCATCATGGCGTATGACATGTGGCACAAGCCGTACGAGCCGTTCGGTCGACCGAAGTGGATGCTTGACCGTGAACTTGGCGGTGGCATGGGTCAGATGGATGGCACACACGAGATCGACCGTTTGCTGCACCTGATCGGATATGACGTCGATACTGTAAGTGCTCGTGTCGGCCAGTTCACCTACCCGCGTGAAAAATACCAGGACATCAAGGCGGATGACACGGCGATGTGCTTCATTCGCTGGAAGTCCGGTGTGGTTGCGACTATTAGCCGCATTGCATGGGAGAAGGGTGCGACTGAGTACGGTACGGATATGTTCTTCACGGAAGGCATGGCCCGCCTGCGTATTGCTTACGGGCAGGGGCCTGGCCAGAAGACTGCTATCTGGGTTGGTGATACTCCGGCTGGCACGTGGCAGGAGGAGTCGGTGGATGACACCAGCCCGTTCGAAGAGGAGATTGCAGACTTCATTGCGGCCATCGAGCGTGGTGATGAAGACACGCCGATCCCGCAGGAACATGGCCTGAGGGTGCTGGAGGTTCTCGAGGCAACTGAGGAATCATCCCGCACCGGTCGCGAGATTGTCCTGGACTGGTAGGCGTTTCACCTGTGTATAAACGAAAGGCCCGGCAGTGAATGCCGGGCCTTTTTAGTTGCGGAAATTTCCGCAAAGATGCGGAATAACGTTAATCCGGCAGTGCCTATTCTTTGGAGGCGGTAAGGGAGGTGGCAGGTTCACGCCGTTCAATGTTGAGTTCGGGCAACCAGCTCAGCCAGCCTGACAAGTACCAGTTTCTCGCTCCAAGCAGCTTCATCGTTGAGGGAACGAGGATTGAACGGACGATTGTTGCGTCTATCAGCACCGCAACGGCCAGACCAAATCCCATCTGCTCGAACATTGGCAGATCAGCCAGAGCGAATCCCCCGAAGACAGCAACCATGATGACCGCTGCACCAGTAATCATCCCGGCAGTGGTTCGCAGCCCAAACGCAACTGATTCGTCACTGTTTCCTGTGTGGTCGTAGCGCTCTCGTATCCGGCTCAACAGGACCACGTGGTAATCCATCGATAGTCCGAACAGCACTGTGAACAAGAACAGCGGTATCCAAGAGTCGATGGAATCCACCTGTGTGAAACCGAGGAGATCAGCACCAATTCCCTTCTGGAATACTGCAACGATGAGTCCGTACGTGGCACCGACCGCCAGCAAGTTCATTGCGATGGCTTTTATCGGAACCACGATTGAGCGGAAAACGACGCATAGCAGGGCGAAGCTGAGTGACAGAACGAAGACAAGTACTATTGGCAGCCATGTGTTGCCGATATTGATGAAGTCGACACCACCGGCTGAACCTCCGCCAACGTACACGTCAGCAGGTATGTCAGCCTGCGGTATGAGGTTGTTGCGCAGGTTTCGCACCGTCTCAAACCCAACCTCGTTGCTCGGTGCGTTTACCGGGACTCTTAGCACTCCGATATTCCCCGCGTCATTGACCTGGTATTCACTTGGACTGAAGATCGGGTCTTTTGCTAACAGAGCCTGCGGCCTCTCAACGCCTGCTCGAACCTCCGCAGTGTCAGCGGTTGGGCTGTCCACTACTATGACCATAGACCCGACAAGACCGGCAGAGAAGTCTTTGACAAGAATGTCGAACCCCTGCACGACTCGAAGATCCCGGGAGAACGTCTCGACACCCGCTGATCCGGTTTTGAGATCGAGGGCTGGAATTGCGAGCAGGATTAGCAATCCTGCTGTCGCGGTCAGCCACACAATCGGCCTTGCCAGCACTGCGTTGGTCAGTCTGTCCCAGAATCCCCCGGTTGTGTTGCTGTTTCTCGAAAGGCCTCGTAACCGCCACGTATTGACCCGATCACCTGCGACTCCCAGTATCGCTGGGAGTAACGTCAGTGCTGCCAGGATGGCCATCAACGCGGCCAGGATTGCGCCGAGGCCGAGAGAGAAGTAGATGTGGGCCGGGACCAGGAGCATGCCCAGGAGCGCAAGAATTACGGTGATCCCAGAGAACAACACGGCGCGAGACGCGGTTGCGCTGGTGATGATCGGCTGGCCGTTGACGACCTCCGATCCGGCTTCCACCACACTGTTGTACAGGGTTTCGACACGGTCACGGAACGCAGGGTCGTCTACAGTGAGCGTGGCAGAGCGGACTATCAAGAGCTCTTCAGTGCCTTCAGACGGGCCGGTCACTCGTTCTTCGAGCAGCCGTTCAGCGATCACAGAATCCGGTTGGTTCCGCAGGAATTCACTCTCACTGGTGATGGCTGATTCGCACATCGATCCGATGATTGCGACGCTAATGACCAGCAGGCCCAGCCAAATTCCGATTACCCGTTTCGGGCGAGTCACGCAGTATTTGGCGGTACTTTCAGTAGTAAATTTCATGATAGGAGAGTGGTTGTGGTGGTTGCTTTAGTGTTTGATCGTTTCGTTGCGGAAATCCCGGTCATTATCTGCGAAGTTTTCGTAACGTGATGGTAGGAATCCCGTGAGGGCAGTGTGAAGAGCGGCGGGTTCGTTTGCGCGCTGGGGATTTCAGGGCGCAGCAGAGCGAATGCTAGTTTTTCAAGAACCGCCTGACGACCTTCACGAAGTCGAAATTGCGAGCTATGTGCATGTTGTGCCCGGTGTGAGGCCAGTTCACAACTTCGACTTGCGGGATTAGCCCTGCAACGCGGTTCGCCTCTGTGTCGTCCATGATGCCGCCCTTTTCCGGGTTGCCGTGCATCAGCAACACCGGGCAGTCTATCTTTGAGAATGCCTCATCGAAGCTACGCTCTGGCTCGCTGCGGGTTCCTCTGCCGCGGATAAGCCCGGGGTCCATCCTGAACTGCATCGTGGCGAGTCGTTCGACCAGCGCCGGGGCGTATTGCGGATTCTGCTCGGAGATGGATTTCACCAGCGGTGCGATAGACGTTGCGGCCTCTACTGCCTCCGGGTCCGGCCTGAAGCGGCGCGCATTGTCACCACGGGCGCGGTCCCCTACGAGCGAGTTGGGGCCGGTGTACGGGTCTTCGGCGACTATCTTTGTTGCGAGGCCGGGGGCGACCGATGGCAGTGTGAGGCTGACCCAGCCACCGAGGGAATGCCCGACTACAGCGGCGCCGTTCGGGGCAAGCTTTTCGATTAGCCTTGCGGTGTCTTCTGCCCAGGTGACGCGTTCGTGGTCGTCTTTAATGCGACCTGATCTGCCGTGGCCGCGCAGGTCGAACGCTATTACGCGGAAATCTTTCTGGAGATGTGGTGCGACTGAACTCCATACCTGCCATGACACGCCCCAGCCGTGCACCAGCACCAGTGGAGGCCCATCACCGGGCCATTCAGCTACGTGCAACGCAATGTCACCGATGTGAACGTAGCGTTCAGCAGGTTCTATCTCAGGATGAAGCTGGGTCATTTCGCGGCGACCGGCGAATGCTTTGACACGAAAGCGCCAACCTGGTCTATAAAGCGAGCAGGTTTGTCTCCGTGCAAGCCGTGACCTGTGTCATTCCAGTATGACAGTTCGCAGTTCACCATCAATGACTGTGTATGTTTGCCGTCGTCGGGCAGCATCCACGCTCCAAGTTCGTAATTGCCCTGCATGAGCAAGACTGGACACTGTACGGAACGCAATTTTTTCTCTATGTCCGGGCTCCAGTCGATGCGCTGGTCGTACACGTGCCAAATCGCGTCCGAATCAGTGACATACAGGCTCATGGCTGTCTTATGGATGTTGGCTTCGTCCGCATCCGGCGAGATTTTTCGCAGCCTTTCGGCCAGATCGTCGAGCGTCAACCCTGCTGAAGCCAACCTGGCGTTGTGCCCGAAACGGGCATGCCTGTTCGGGTCTGTTTGCTCCATGATTTTCCGGGCAAATAGTGGCGGGTCTTCTAGCGTGATGGAAAGGGTCAGGTCTGGTCTGCCAGCGGCCAGTTGCAGAGCAGTCATTGCCCCCAGCGAATGGCCGACCACGTTTACAGCGCCAAGCCCCAGGCCGTCGATAAGCGCCGCCATATCCCGTGCGTAATCAGGTAGACGATACGCGCCCTTCGTGCGTCCTGAACGCCCGTGACCACGCAAGTCGACTGCAATGGCCCTGTTGCCTTTCCTGATGGGATCGACAACCTGATCCCACGTTTCATGTCTACCGGTGATGCCGTGAATGAACAGCACCGTTGGGCCGTTCATGCCCGGTGATGCCGGGAATGTGGCGTAGTGAATAGCGGTTTCGCCGGTGTTGAAGAACCGGAGTTCGGGATTGCTGGTCATTGGTGCAGATGTCATACGGGAGCGGTTGGACAAACTCAGCAGCTAACGCCGCCAAGTATACGGATCAGTCGTTGGCGAGTAGCTTTTTCGCGTAGTCCCGTTCCATCTGGTGGAGCTTGTTGACGCGCCTGCGGAAGTCCGGATCGGTAGAAAACTCGGCTGCAATGAATGCGTCGAGGATTTCTTTCACGACTGCGATACCGACTATCCATGCGCCGATGCAAATCACGTTCACGTCGTCGTGTTCGACACCCTGGTGGGCGGTGTGTATGTCGTGGCTGAGTGCTGCCCGTATGCCGGGAACCTTGTTGGCGGCGATTGCTGCTCCCACGCCAGTACCGCAGACCATGACACCGCGCTCGGAATCACCGGCCAGCACGGCCTCGCAGACCTTCGCCGACACGTCAGGGAAGTCGACAGGGTCTAGCGAGTAGGCCCCGTGATCGGTCACGTCATGCCCGCGTGACCTTAGATATTCGATGACCGGTCCTTTCATCGGGAACCCGGCGTGGTCACCGCCAATAGCAATTTTCATTTTTTACTCCGGGGCGCGTCTGCAGAAAGAGTGGCTTGAGAGAGCGTATCTTACGCCTCGCCAGGCTTCGTTCCATTTGCCCCGGCCGCCCCCGAGTGTGGCACGTAGTGATCGCTGGGGATAACTCCCAGCTTGCCCGCGTTGTAGTCGCTAAAGGCCTGGTATAGCTCATCTTTAGTGTTCATAACGAATGGGCCATACCATGCGATTG
>JAURLM010000192.1 GCA_030831265.1 Chloroflexota bacterium | reverse complement strand
TCCCTGAGCGCGTCTTGGGCATGATGTCGATAAAGTCGATCTCACGCGGAGCAACACCTGCCGATAGTTTTTCTCTCGCAAACCGGATCAGTTCACGCTGTAGAGCGGGTGTCGGCTCGTAACCGGGGGAAAGCGTGACGAACGCCTTGACCACTTCCATTGCGATAGGGTCAGGCTTGCCAATGACACCAGCCTCAGCGACAGCCGGGTGCTCAATAAGCGCACTCTCAACCTCGAACGGCCCCACAAGGTGGCCTGCGGTGTTGATAACGTCGTCCGCCCTGCCCTGGAACCAGAAAAAACCATCTTCGTCCATCGAAGCCTGGTCACCCGTGATGTACCAGCCCTTCTTGAAGCGAGAGTTGTACATCTCGTCCTTGTTCCAGTAGGCGTACATCATCGAAGGCCAGCCGGGGCGAACGGCAAGGATGCCCGGCTCTCCCGGCGGCATCAGGTTGTAGCTGTCATCCAGCACGCCCATCGTGATGCCGGGGAACGGTCGGCCCATCGAACCGGGGCGCACCGGCATCGAGGCGTAGTTGGCGCACATGATTGCGCCGGTCTCGGTCTGCCACCAGTTGTCGTGGATGGGCATCTTGTAGTGTTCGTTGCCCCAGACCACGGCTTCGGGGTTGAGCGGCTCACCAACTGATCCGATGAACCGCAGGGATTTGAGTGAGTGTTCCTCAACCGGCTTCGCACCTGCGCGCATCAGTAGTCGAATTGCGGTCGGTGCGGTGTACCAGACGGTGACCTTGTACTTGTCGATGATGTCGTACCAGGCCTTCGCACCGAACCCGCCTTCGTAGATGATCTGCGTCACCCCATTCGTCCACGGCGCCATCATGCCGTAGGACGTTCCGGTCACCCATCCGGGGTCAGCCGTGCAGAAATAAATATCGTCAAACTTCAGGTCCAGCGCCCAGTGACCTGTCAGCCACTGCTGGATCACTGCCTGGTGCCGGTGCATCACGCCCTTTGGCTTGCCGGTGGAACCGGACGTGTAGTGCATGATTGCGAAGTCATACTGACTGGTGTTCTCTATGGAGAAAGCGTCGCCTTTAGCTTCGTCCATGAGCTTGTAGTAGTCGAGGTCACCATCCGCAAGACCGTTTGCGTTACGGCCGTCCTTGTTGATGATGATGATGTTCTCAATACTCGGCAGGTCTTTGAATATGCCGCCGATCTTAGTGCGAAGCTCCGGTGAGGTGACGATAAACCGACCGTCAGCGTCATGTATGCGGTCTTTAACCGGCTCAGGGCCAAAAGCGGAGAACAGTGGAGCTATCACGCCACCGGCTTTGAGCACGCCCATCGCAGCAAAGTAAAGCTCAGGAAGACGGTCCATGAAGATGAACACGCGGTCGCCACGGTTGATGCCAAGCCTCTTCATCACCGCACCGAAGCGGTCTGACTGCTCCTTGAACTGGGCGTAGGTGTAACGTTCTTCTTCGCCGTTCTTGCCAAGCCAGATCATCGCCAGCTTGTCGCCATGACCGCGTGCAACATGCCGGTCAATGGCTTCATAAGCGTTGTTCAGGCCGCCACCGGGAAGCCAGTCCATCTTCTCGAACGCATCACGGAACCATTCAAAATCGGCACGCGTCGCATCGTAGTCGACGAGATTAGGGTCGACGTTCTTGTACGGGCCTGATGGTTTGGCGATCTCCTGGTAGTCCATGTCACTCTTCCGTTATCTGGCGATGGCTGGTTTTTCTTGCGCCCCGTCATGCTGGGCGCCTGAGTCTGGCCTTGTCGGTGCTCATTCTCGCGCAATTCCTGTTTAACACCGGGAATATAACGAATCCTGCGCCCGCTGCCAAAACACGGAGACTCTCAGATCATGATTGCAGCAGAGGGAGGCTTCATTCTATTTACGCAATACACAGAGCACCTGACCCTACCTTATCGACGCCATCGGCCCATTGAATGTCGCAAATCACATGGTACGAGCAAATCTTGTAACATCCCGCTCATGTGACCGCCCAATGCACGAATAGAGCATGAACATGACCACGACCGGCACACAGGACGGGGGAGGAATGCCACCAACATCGCCTACGTCAACAGGGAGCGGCAATCCGAAGCCATATGCACTGCGATTTTCCGTCGACTACCCGGATCGTCCGTTGGACAAACTTACAACTGCGCTGCGAATCCTGTGGGTCATCCCGATCCTTTTCGTACTGGCAGGAGTGACTGGATTCAGCGGGACATGGGAATCTTCAAGCAATTCCGATGGCTGGGGCTTCTTTGCTGGCGCAGGCTCCGGGATCATCTTCCTAGCACCGTTGCTGATGATCGTGTTCAGGCAGAAGTACCCGCGCTGGTGGTGGGATTTCAACGTTCAACTGCTGCGGTTCCAGGCACGCGTTGGTATGTATTTCTTGCTAACAACCGACAAATACCCATCCACGGATGAAGAGCAATCGGTGCACCTCGATGCGGACTACCCGGATGTGGAGAAGGATCTGAACCGGTGGCTTCCACTGGTGAAATGGCTGCTCGCCCTTCCTCACTGGATAATTCTCATCTTCCTGTATGTCGCTGCGTTCTTCGTCCTGATATACGTTTGGTTCGTAATCCTATTTACAGGTCGCTACCCGCGCGGGGCCTTCGACTTCATCATCGGAGTCAGCCGCTGGGGCTACAGGGTCCAGGCATACGCGCTGTTGCTCAACACGGACGTGTACCCACCGTTTTCGTTGGAGTAGGAATCGGTCCGAAGCATTGACGACATGCAGTGGTAATACCACCTGCCAATTTACGCGCGTTTCGCGTTATCATTGACAGGTGGCGCCAACGAGACGTTACATCCGCATCTGTTCTCATACACATGAACAGGGGTGTAAAAACTTCCCGGCGCAACGAAAAACACATTGGCGGCGGTCTGCGGAAAGTCTCCGCAACCGGGTCGGCATGCCGGCCCGCCCCAGCAAGGGGCGCTTCCTTAACCGTCAGGTGTAAGTGAGGCAAAACGTGAAGGTTCTATTTCTCAAAGATGTCCGGCCAACCGCTCGCGCAGGTGAGATCAAGGAAGTCAAAAACGGCTTCGCTCGTAACTACCTGATTCCGCAGAAGATGGCTGTGCTGGCAACAAGCCACGAGATCGCTCGTGCCGAGGGCCTTCGCAAGGCCGCGGCGGAACACCGCCGTGCCGAAGCTGCTGAGTGGCGCGGAATCATCGAAAAAATCAAAGAGACTCCGATGAAGATCATCGTCCGCACCGGCCCAACCGGCCGCCTGTACGGTTCGGTGACCACAGCGATGATTGCGGCCGAGATCGAGACAGCTGCCGGTCGTGAAGTTGACCGCCGCTCAATCCGAATCCCGGCACCCATTCGCACCCTGGGCAAATACTCAATCCCGGTGCAGTTCGCTGACGAAGTGGAGTCCAAGCTCGACATACTGGTTGAGCCTGACGCAGACTCCATTGGTCGTATCGAACAGGCAAGGCGCGCACGGGAAGAAGCGGCCGCTGCTGACCCGACCTTCGACGAAGCGCTTGAAGAAGGCGACGAGTCTGAAGATGAAGGTAACGAGTAACAACTCGCCATTCGTTGTAATACAGGCGCTCCGCTGGACGATAGCGGAGCGCCTTTTTTATGCCGGGCTGGCGTTGACTAAATAACTGGGAAACAACCCGAAAACTGTATGATTCGACGCTTAGTTTCCCGGCAAGTGATGATATAAACGGTTGGCCTTACCGCCTGAGAACAGAAGCCCGTTCTGTTGCGGGCGTTGGTCATCCGGAGCTGTCCGAAACGCCGCTCCAGACCGGGCAACGAACGTCAACAACTCCCCGCCATAACAGTGTGCACATCCCATGTGCCAGCCCAACCAATCAGACGGAGCATGACCGAAATTGCCACCTGACAGGCTCCCGCCTCACGATATACAAGCTGAAGAATCCGTCATCGGATCACTCCTGATTGACGGTGAGGCGGTGACGGATATCCAGGGTTTCCTGAAGCCGGATGATTTCTACCGTAAGCGCAACCGCATCTGCTACGAAGCGGTTGTCGA
The DNA here is from genome assembly GCA_030831265.1 of Chloroflexota bacterium. Taxonomy (GTDB): domain Bacteria; phylum Chloroflexota; class Dehalococcoidia; order Lucifugimonadales; family Lucifugimonadaceae; genus JAJCYX01. The sequence goes on along the minus strand of JAURLM010000192.1, from coordinate 1,576 downwards.
ACTGTTCAACCGTGAAGAAGCGGTGAACACGGTCACGATAGCGCACGAGTTGGAGTCGAAGGGACTGCTGGAAGAGGTCGGTGGCAGTGCATACCTGACCCACCTCGTCGCCACGGTCCCCACATCCGTCCACATCGTCCACTTTGGCAGACTAGTCCACCGCACAGCCACTATGCGCCGCCTCATCACGGCTGCGTCTGATATTGCAGACATCGGCTACAAGGATGACGCCAACGTAGACGGCGCTCTCAGCATGGCTGAGGACATCATCTTCGGACTCCGCTCAGGCCAGGCATCTCGAGACTTCATTCACGTCAAGGACGCCCTTGACCCATATCTTGAACAGGCTTCTGCGCTGGATGCGCTTGATGACAACAACAAGCCAATTCCAACCGGCTACGCCAACATGCAGCAGTTGTTCGGTGGACTCCAGCGTTCGGACATGATCGTACTGGCCGCCCGCCCCAGCATTGGTAAAAGCACGTTCGCCCTGAACCTTGCTGCCAACGCGGCCAAAGAGAACGCACACGTCGGCATCTTCTCGCTGGAGATGGGCCGCGAGCAGGTGGCGATGCGCCTTCTTGCATCTGAAGCCCGCCTGAACATGCACGACATACGCCTGCGACGCTTCTCCCAGACGGAAGAGCAACGGCTCATCGACTCCATCGGTCTGTTGTCCGACCTTTCGATATACATCGATGACACGCCGTTCCAGACGGTTGCGGAGATGCGCGGCAAGGCTCGCAGGTTGCAGGTCATGCACGGGCTGGATTTTGTCGTAGTGGACTATATGCAGCTCATCAACGGATCATCCGGGAACCGTGAAGGCAACCGCGCACAGGAAGTCAGCGAGATATCTCGCCACATGAAGGCGATGGCGCGTGACCTTAACGTACCCGTGATAGCCGTGTCCCAGCTAAGCCGTGCGGTGGAACGACGAGAATCTCACAGGCCGGTGCTCTCAGACCTCCGGGAAAGTGGAAGCATCGAACAAGATGCAGACATCGTGATGTTCATTCACCGTGAGGACAGGTTCACGTCTGAGGAGCAATGGAACGCCAAGAATCCCAGCCAGCCATACCCGCGCGGGCTTGCTGAACTGATCGTCGCCAAGCATCGCCACGGCCCCATCGACACACTGTGGATGGCGGTCAGGGACGAACATGGCCGGTTCATGGAAACCCGGTCGCAGGCAGCGGTCACTCAGTTCTAATACCCGCTATCTCTGCCCGAATTTTCGTACTAATTTCCAGCCCGGTCTGAACACATTGCGAGAAAACATTGACTGCGGAACGTGACACTACACATAAGCCATCGCCCTTCCCCCGCGGGGTGCAGTTCACGCCCGTCCCAAACCCGCTGCTCGCAAACCTGTTGGAAGAGATAACAGACATTGCAGAGCGAAAGGTTACACTCCGCGCAATTTGGGCATTGCACAGGAAAATGACCCCCCTGCCCTACATCACAGCTAAAGAGCTTTACGAAGACCGTTCGGTGGCATCGATGCTCGATGCGCACGGAGATCAGCTTGAGCATGCCGTTGACACCGCTCTTAAGCTGGCGGTGCAACGTGGTA
>JAURLM010000191.1 GCA_030831265.1 Chloroflexota bacterium | reverse complement strand
TGCAATATACTGCTCCTGAAACTCGGGCAGTCTCGTTGTCACTTGTTGAGATGCTACAGCCATTACGCTTGGGCCTCCAGTTCGGCCATCATATCATACATTCTAGCAGCGCCGATATCTCTATCTCCGCCACCGGCTCCACGGACAGCCGCTGCTGTCATTACGAATTCACCGTCGGACAGACGGGCAGGAACTGAATCAGATGTGCCGGTCCCTGGTCCGTTGACCTCCCCACCATGCATCATGGTAGCGATACCGCCCTGAATCTCACGACGGTAGTCTGCGAGGTCTTCCGGGTCATTTAACTGTACGATCCTGCCATCCTGCATACGAGACGTGATCGCAAAGTCCTTGCCAACAGGCTCGGGGCGTTCCTCGAAACTGTACTCCTGCCGCTGGCCCAAGCCTCCCGCCAACGCCAAGGCGCCAAGTCCCAGACCAAGTTTTTGCCCGCCAGACAGACCGCTAAAAAAACTGCCGATGCCGCCCATCGAGCCACCACCAAGACCAAAACCGATCATTGCCGGAATGGCAATCGGTGCAATCTTGCTGATGTTTTTTGTAATGTTTCTAAACAGTCCCATCAGGTCACCACTTTTACAGTGCCACTATCATTATACAGTGCGCCGCTCTCTAGTCCAGTCGCGCTGGTCGGAAGATCCGTCAGCGTAATTTTCGTGCCGCGCAACTCGCCGGGGTTGCGTTCCTGCGCGATAAACAACTCCAATGCACGAGTCAGGTCAGCCATGTACTGCTGCGTGTACTCGAAAGGCGGTTCGGGTAGCCTTGGCGGTGCTATCTGATTCGATGACACTAGCGCCTCCCGTCTGGCCGCAGATCAATGCGCGGACTACCCAGCTTCCACTTTGCTCCCAGCGCCTCTGACTCCACCCGCAATGCGAAGGAGCGACCACGGGCACGAAGGAACAACTGGTTTGTAAACGTCTCAACCGGGGAACTTGCCGTGCGGACTGCATCACCGGATGCCGTGTTGTCGAAACTTGCGCCCGGAAAGTTTCTAGCTTTGACCGTAAACGTGGCCTGCGGGCTGCTAAGATTCGTCGAACCATTAAACGTCAGGTCCGGAATCACCCTTTGTATATACGTGAATTTGTCCCCGTCGCCAATGTCAATCGCTGCGGACTCGATGAAGGAGTTCATCGCAGAACCGTCATCGTCGTAGCCTAACTCGTGGTTGTAAATGTACGAGGATCCAGTCGCAATCGGATAGCTCCGAACACCACGGTCCAGCCAAGCTGTGCGTTCCAGAGTACCGAAGTACCACACTTTTTCGCCATAATTGTACACAACGTACCGGTCGTTGTCGGTGCTGTCCGCTGATGGATAGAACCAGAAGACTTCCGAGAACTCGGAGTTGATACCAGACGTGACCTTGTCTGCTTGTTCAAGGTTGAAGTCCAGGAACACCTTGTCTTTTACCGTGCAGGGAAGCTGCTGCGTCTGACCGGCATAGACATAGAAGTTGTCGATACCCATCCAGAAGACAACGTCCTCGGTGGCAACGGCAGCATTCGGGCTCATAATCGTAATGTTTGAGGCAAGCTGCTGAAGGCCGAATGTAAATGGCGGGCCGATAAACCGCATGGAAGTCAGTGCCGTGTCTGTCCAGATCAGAATCTCACGCTTGGTTTCCACCGCCTGCACGAAAGTCGAACCTGCGCCAAGGCGAAGATCGCCGGCAGTGTTCGTGCTACTTGGCCACCAGTCAATCGGGTTTTCTTGCGACGAGAAACGAATAAGCAGTGGATCTTGTACACCGTCACCCTGCGTAGCTGCCGAGTTAGCGCCAAGACCGTCTGAGCCAAAGGCGATAATATGCCGGTCTCTGTCTGATACGAGAACCTGCTTTGCAATCTGTGGGACACTGGTCGGTGTGCCGGAAAGCGTGGAGAGTTCAACGGCGGCGTTGGACAGCGTGTTGCTTTTGTCCCAATAGTAAATGTTTGTGTCACGCGGGTTGATTAACAGATCTTCACCAAAGTTGTCGTGTGACCACAGACGGATCTGGTTGGTGGTGGTCAGGCCGCTGGACGCAGCATCGCCCCAGCCGTCACGACCGTATGTGCCCGCACCCCAACCTGTGCCGCCAACAGATGTGTCGAGGCCCGTGTTGATCTGATAAGTGCCAACGGTGCTTCCGCCACCGTTTCCTGTGTCAGAAGAGTCGGCTGCAACTGCGCTGGTTACTTCGTAACTGTCCGCATCAACGACGCGCACGACCTGATACTCTTTGTTCAGTACGTCGGCAGTAATGTCGCCGCCGAGGGATGCTGCACCGGAGAAGGTGACAAAGTCGTTCTCGAATGCGCCGTGCGCGGTGTCACTGACAGTGATAGTTGTGCTTCCGTTGGTGGCTGCAAACGTCACATCCCCCGCGCTGGTCGTGACCCGGATAGGGGTGATGTCATTCAGCCCCTGACCTTCTTCAATGTAATATTTCAGGTGAGTGCCGATGCCGAGGTAGTTCGAACCGTCGAGTGCAATCCAGTTGTGCAGCGCACGG
>JAURLM010000190.1 GCA_030831265.1 Chloroflexota bacterium | reverse complement strand
TCTGCCGGGTTGAGCCAGACATGTGGATCAATTCCGCCATGGTCATGCCCGTCATCCGAACCCGTTTCCTCAAGATCCGAGGCCGTCTCTGCGACAACAATGTCCGCGTCTGCAGCTTCGATAGCTGCCTCAACCCAACCCTCGAAAGCCGGGTTTACGTAGACCAGTACGTCTGCACTGCTAATTGTGCGGATATCGCCTGGCGTGGGTTCAAAATCGTGCGCTTCGATGCCGGGGCGAATGAGCGATGTGATCGTGACCCTGTCACCGCCCACGCGTTCCGCAAAGTGCGTCACCGGGTAGATGGTCGTGATGACGTTCAGTGAAGCTGTCGGTTGCGAAGTGTCATCACTGTCCGCGCTGCACGCTGCGAGCAGAACGGCGGTTATTACTGCCAGTACCAGGGTGATCTTTGCAGCCAACAGGTAGCTCCTCTAATGATAATAAGTATCAATAAAATGCATCAGGAATTCCCCGTAGGTATTCCGGTCTTTGGGGAACAACTCAACTATCGCCTAGAAGCAAAGAGATGTCAATACGATCCGGCGATTCTTAGCCTGTGCGCTAAAATGAGAATCAGTATCATGTGAGGCATCGGCAGTACCGAGCACTGCGGGACTGCCGATGCTTTATCGACTATTCGAAGTCTACCCGGCCGGTACGGTGCTTCTCGATGTAATCCCAGTCGAGCTGCACACCAAGTCCGGGTTCGTCTGAAACCCAGACTTCGCCGTTCTTGTCGATCGAATCCAGCTTGTCCTCGTAGTTGAGGTAAGCAGGGGAGTGGAACGGGTCTGCCTTCGGGTGAACCAGGCCGAGCTCGTAGTAGTTGGAGTTGCGCATGGCGGCCATGCAGTGACGTCGCGATGGGCCAGGACCGTGCGGCTCCACATCCAGCCCAAAGCCTTCGGCAGCGTGGGCAATCTTCATCACACCGGTGATACCGCCGTCATAATCCTGGTCAATACGTACGAAATCTGTGCCATCCGCCACGATGAAGTCCACGTGCGGCTCAAGCCCGCGGGTGTGCTCCAGCTGCAAGATTGGCGTCTTCACTAGTTCACGCAACTTGCGGTGTGCAAACGCAGACACTCCGCCATCCTTCATCGGGTCTTCCCACCAGTAGTAGTTGTACGCATCACACGCCCGACCCAGCTTGATGGCATCGCCGAACGTAAGGATGGCGCAGAACGGGTCCAACATCAGGTCCATCTTGTCCCCAACGCGCTCCCCAACCGCTTCGACCAGCTTGATGTGCTCGTCGATAGGCGCGTCCTGCCACGGGTGAATCTTGAACGCCTTGTAGCCCATCTCCAGGCACTGCTCAGCGAAATCCGCGTACTGCTCGGCTGTCGCAAGGCCGTCCGGCTCGCGATCACCGCAATACGTGCTGGCATACGCAGGGAACGACTTCCGGTGCTCACCAAGCAACTGGTAAACAGGGGCATCGAAGAATTTTCCTGCGAGGTCCCACAGCGCCATGTCAACCTGCGACATGCCCATGCGGGCGTGTTGGCGCAGCGCCTGCTTGGCATCGTTGTAGACCTTCTCGCGAGCGAACGCACTCTTGCCGAGCACCGCACGGGCGAACATGCCTATTGCCGAGTGTTCAGTGGAACTTCCACCGATGTATTCGCCGGTAACGCCCTGGTCTGTGAAGATGCGAACGACTCTGGCGCGGCTCTGTAGTTTTGAGCCCTTCTTATAGACGGGAATGCTGATCGTTCCCTCGGCGGCAATGTTGTCGAGGGTATACTCAAACTCCGTCAACTCAATCTTCGTAACAATCGGTGCTTTTGCCATTTTGTTTTCTTCCTGCGTAGCTCGTTCGCGGTTCACAGAACCGTTCATCCTGTATCGGTTCGGAGAACAACGAATTTCTCTCCCTACCTGTGGGCGGAAGAATACTCCAGAACTGCGTGGGAGGGTGGCTTGAACAGTGCCGCTACAGATCGTATCCAGCACCACTCGGCAATCATCGTTGGCGGTGGCCCCGGTGGGCTGGGTGTGGCTGCTGTTCTCGAAGGCTGGCATCCGCGTTTTTCCGGCGATTTCCAGTTTCCTGTTCCAGAAGTTCAGCGCATTGCGGAAGAGTTCCGTGACTCACCGCTTGAGCTAGACCAGCACCGCGTGCTGAACGCTGGACTGCGACCAATCGAGTTTTATCGGATGCGGCATCACCCAACGCAAGAGGCTTTGCCTCTCGATGAATGGACGCTGAAATTCGAAAAAAGGCAGCGTGTCGGCTGGAAAATGCTTTCGCTGGACAAACCAGGCGGACTCTGGAACAACGTCCCGCGTGAACAGTTGACGCTCGGCCCTGCGCACTGGATGGAGCTTGCGCCGTATCCGGTGACGCAGTTCTATGCCGATACCGGTCGTGAGCGCGATCCGAATCAGCTCATACACAAGGACGACATCGTTCCGTACTACCACGCGTTTGCTGAAAAACTTGGTCTGAACGAACACATACAGACCGGTACTGAGGTCAGGTCAATCAGCCCGCTCCCTAAAGAGGCTGGTGCGCGGTTCCTTGTTGAAGCGAACACTGATACCGGCGAGCAGCAATACACCTGTGACTATCTTGTGTTCGCTGTTGGGCCAAAGTCAGCGGAGCGTCGATTAACAGCGACTGGTGCCGACCAGCCTTATATCACTTACGGCTATCACCATGCCGATGACCTTCCCGGTGATCGCGTAATGGTAATTGGTGGCGGTCGCTCCGCTGACTGGGCGGCGACTGAGTGTCATGACTCAGGCAAGACCGTCGTCTACGTGATGCGACAGTCGCCAGAGCCGCACCTGAAGCTAATCAATGACAGCCAGTACCTGCCGTACTACCAACGGCTGGCGCAGATCCTGGATGGCGACCAGGAGCGGATGGGTCTGCTTTATGGTTCCGAAGTAAAAGAGTTCCGGCAGGGTGGGGAAGTGGTCGTCGGCACTCCAGAGGGTGAGATCACGGTGCAAGTTGACCACGTCGCGGTGGAGATCGGCGGCGAGCCTGACTACGGGCTACTGAAAGGGTTCCCTGGACTGACTCTCGTTCCCAAGCGCGACAACTTCCGGTTCCAGGTCATGCAGATGCAGACAGACCAGGCGACTTTCGAGTCGGTGGATGTAGAAGGGCTTTACCCGGCAGGTTACCTGTCGAAGGGAACAGGACTTTCAGTGATCGGTTTTCACTGCGGCGCATACCTGATTGCGGGCAACATCCTGCGCAGCAGCGGTTACTTCGACACGTAGCCGTTACGCCTTTACGACGCGTGATGCGAACGTGCTGAACACGGTGTCGCACTTCGGGCATCGGCGGTTCTGGTAAGCGGCTTCGGTGTGGCCGCAGTGGGCGCACTTTACGTCACCGGCTTTTGTTTTCATCGCCGCGTTGGGCTTCGTCGCTGCGCCGCAACTCGGGCAATGCGGTGCGGTTGGCGGTACATGCGCTTCCACGAGAACGCGTGCGCATACAGTGCAGATGAAAGCCGGTTTTGCGTCAGTTGCCATTTTCCGTCAGTTGCTTCCTGGTTTGCCGTGACCGGCCCCGATGTTTTCCTGCTGGAATGTTACCTGTTCCGCGGGTGCGCTACGTGCTAAGGATGCCAGTAATCTCGCCCGTTTCGTCGTTGAGATCAATATCGTACGCGTTCGGGTTCGACGGCAAGCCCGGAAGCGTGATGATATCCCCTGCCAGGGCGACAATCTGTCGCGCTCCAGCCAGCACTCGCAACTCTCTGATTGGCAGTGTGTGGCCGGTTGGCGCACCGCGGAGCTTGGAGTCAGCGGATACTGACAGATGCGTCTTCGCCATGCAAACCGGGAATTGCCAGCCATTGTCCTCGAAGCGGCGAGCCGTTGTGCGGGTCATAGGACCCCATTCGACTTTTGCCGCTCCGTACAACTGCTTTGCCATACGCTCCACCTTGGTGAAGAACGGCTCATCTGTTTCGTAGAGCAGCTTCACGTCTGCACCCACAGCGCAGGCGTCAACAACCGCTTGAGCCAGGTCTGTCATGCCTGCACCACCTTCGGCGAAGCCTTTTGCCTCTTCGACTCCGACCGCACCGAACTCTTTCGCCAGTTTCTTGACGAGAGCGACTTCATCTGCGGAATCATCAGGGAAGCGGTTGATTGCGACCACAACCGGAAGGCCGTACATCTTCACGATACGGATGGCGTTCTTGAGGTTTTCTGCGCCTTTGCGGACAGCTTCGACATTTGGCGTGCCCATCTGCTTCAGTTCCAGGCCACCATGCCACTTCAACCCGCGAATAGTGGTGACAACCACCGCAGCGGACGGCTTCGGCCCACCCTGCCGTACCTTGATGTCCATGAACTTCTGGAAGCCGAGGTCTGCGCCGAACCCGGCTTCGGTCACCACGTATTCACCAGTGTTGACAGCCAGGCGATCAGCAACGATGGACGAGCAACCGTGAGCGATGTTGCCGAATGGGCCCATGTGGACGATTGCCGGCTGGCCTTCCAGCGTCTGGCAGAGGTTTGGCTTCAGTGCATCACGCAGTAGCGCCATCATTGCGCCAACGGCCTTGATTTCACTGGCACAGACCGGGAACTTGTCCTCGGTCCAGCCGACCACGATGCTGCTCAGTCGCAAGCGCAGGTCTTCGTAGTCGTGAGCGAGGGCCATTATCGCCATGATCTCGGATGCAGATGAAATATCAAAGCCGGTTTCACGAAGTGGGCCAACGGTCTGCCCACCCACGCCGGTTACAACATTACGCAGGGCGCGGTCTTCCGCATCTGTCACCCGCCGCCACGTGATCCCTGAAGGTGTAAACCCCTCGATCAGCCCTCGGTGTGCGGCATTGTCAGTCATTGCCGCCAGCATGTTGTGGGCTGACTCTATGGCATGGAAATCACCGGTGAAATGCAGGTTGATATCCACTGCCGGCTGAACCGTGGATTTTCCGCCGCCTGTGCCGCCACCCTTGTGTCCAAAGACCGGTCCAAGCGAAGGCTGCCTGATGGTTAGCACCGGTTTCTTGCCAATCTTCGCGAGTCCTTGAGTGAGGCCAACCGCCGTAGTGGACTTGCCTTCTCCCGCAGGTGTGGGGGTGATAGCTGTGACTACTATTAGTTTTGCCGGAGTGTCTGAAGTAGGAAATGCGCTGAGCGGAATCTTGAACTTATCGTTGCCGTAAGGCTCCAACTGGTCGATTGGAAGTCCAAGATCAGCGGCGACATCTGAGATCGGGCGCATAGGTCTCTCCGGAACAGGTGCGAATACGAGGTTTGTTTGTTGGGCGTACGGGCTAGAAATGAAACACTACCGTATCAGAACCATCTGAACGGCATATGTTGTTGGCGTGAGCTTAGTTCGGCCATGCGGCGTGTCAGCGATCTTTAGAAGCAGTAGTTTGCCAACCAGCATCGCCACAATACAGATCAATGCTACGGCACCGGAGGTTTACCGGTATCTTGTGACGCCCCACATGTTTTCAGAGTGGGTGAGCGGCCTGCGTCCCGACAAGTTGGTTGGCGGTGACTCCGAAATAAAACTGGAATTCAAGTCACAGGCTCAGTCACGAACAGGCCACATCGAATCCAGTGATGATCTTGAGATTATCCGGTTTGGGCCAGACCACGCAGTATCGCTGAACATAGAATCTGCGGGATTCATCGTTCACACGCGGCTGCATCTGTTCGAGTCAAGCGGTGTGACCACAGTTCACCAGTTGGTCCAGGTGTCTTACAAACGCTGGTACAAGATGTTCGCAATGCTCACGAATCGCATGGTGCATCGGAGAATAACCACAGACCTAGGCACTTTGAAGCGTCTGGTCGAGAGTGATCGCGGGAAGTACCGGCTCAAGAAAAGCTCATGAGCCAAGGGCCTATGCCTTCAAGGCCTGTGCTGGTTGCTTGACACGTCTGCCTGCCCCGGTGGGGGGCTTTGGGCGAGTCGCCAGTGTGATTGTCAGTGATGCGACCAGAGCGAGCCCCGACAGCACTAGCAGGACGTATTCGTAAGTCTGTTGTTTTTCGAAAACCCATCCAACTACTACAGGTGACGCCGTCATCCCCATCGCCATTGGAAATGCTGACATGCCGAGAATCGTGCCGAAGTGCTTACGGCCGAAGTAATCACCGCGCATGGCGTGCAGAATCGGAGTTCTTCCTCCAAACCCGACTCCCCAAATCAACGCGAACGCGATTGCCATCCAGTAGTTGGTCGAAATCGCAAGAACCGCCAGGGCGATAGCCTGTAACAGGGCAAGTCCGGTTACAGCGAAGCGCTTTTCGACTCGATCCCCAATGTAACCACCGGCGAGTTGTGCGCTAAACGCGACAACTGTCTGGATGGCAACGATTGTCCCTGCGAGTGCATCACCAAGACCAACACCACTGTCATCCGTCAGATGGAAATACAGGTGAGCGCTAAGGGTTCCGACTGAAAAATTCGTCAGGGTGTGTGTGAGAGAGATCGCCCAGAATGCGCGGGTTCGAATTGCTTCTCCCGGAGTGAAATCATGGCTGAGTCCACCAGACTGCCCGGTATGTTTTCTCTTACGCGTGGATCGTCGCACCAACCGGTTCATCGCAGCGGCGTCAGGTAATTTCTTTCTCAGTACACGGGCAATCACCGGTCCCGCTGCGAGGGTAATCAGGCCGATCACGAAGACTGTGTCTCTCCAGCCATGATGCTGAATCCCCCAGACAATGGCAGGAACCAGCAACCCTCCCGCACTACTCCCGGCCAGAACCAGTGACATTGCAGTAGCGCGTCGGTGCGGCATCCACGCGTTCACTGCCGCCATAGACGGGGTGAACCCGCCGATGCTGAACCCGAGTGACAGTATGAAAAAAGACAGGTAGTAGACAGGGATGGACTGGACGCGAGAGAAGAAAATCAGGCCGAGGCCGCCCATTGTGAATCCGAGCAGCACCATCTTGGCTGACCCGAACTTATCGGTCAGGAAACCTTCCATTGGGCCCAGCATCGCTCCACCAAAGCGTCCGAAAGATGCAACACCCGTGATGGCAGCGCGCGACCAACCGAACTCATCCTCAATAGCGCGGAACAGCACGCTACTTGCCTGGAATGTTGGACCGGAGCTGACCACCATGTTGAACGCGCCAGCAAGGGCGACCCACCAGCCGTAGAACACGCGTTGGCCACGTCTGCGTGCTCCGGTGATTGAAATGTTGCTCAAGAGTGAGGTCGTCCTGTTGCTACTGGCAGGCTGAAAGCGCAGCGTCCAGTATCTACTCATTCGCACTCGACGGTTGGTTTTCAATAAACCTGATTTCCCGGATTACGTTAGTCAGGTGGACAAATCCCTGGCATTGATGTTCATCCGTACGGAATTACAGATCGTGTGGCCAATCAATGATGCCTTGCTCGCACCGCGCCTATAATCCAGCCGCCAGCCGGTTCGAACACCGCATACAGGAAGCACTACGCATGAAAATTACTGAAGTAACCACAACCATGCTCCGTAACCCGGAAGGGTTCGTCATCCAGGACGCAACCATTCCACCGCTCAAGCCCGGCGCAAAGGGCAGCATGGGGCTATGGGTGCATATCAAGACGGATGAAGGTTTCGAAGGGCTCGGTGTTGGTACCGGGAACTTCGGCATCAAGGCCATCATCGACAACAATCTGAAAGACCTGCTCATTGGCCAAGACCCTTTCAACATTGAAAAGCTCTGGAACGACATGTTCTGGCGTGTCCGCGGCTACGGGCGCAAGGGTGTTGCGTTCCAGGCGTTGTCCACGGTCGACATTGGTCTGTGGGATTTGAAGGCAAAAGCTCTCGGAATTCCGCTGTACCGCTTGCTCAACCCGATACACGAGACAGTGCCGATTTACGGTTCCGGCGGATGGACCAACTACGATGAGAAAGAACTGATTGCCGAACAGACCGGATACGTGGATCGAGGAATCCCACGCGTGAAGATGAAGGTCGGCAAGGATTTTGGACAGTCAGAAAAAGAAGACATTGCACGTCTGTCGGCAGTTCGCAACGCCGTGGGTGATGACGTCGAGATATATGTCGATGCCAACAACGGCTACTACGCCAAGCAGGCCATTCGCATGTCGCGTACCTTCGAGGATTATGACGTTAAGTGGTTCGAGGAACCTGTGATTGCAGATGACATCGAGGGTCTTGCTGCAATCTCCCGTGCTACGAACATCCCGGTTGCGACTGGTGAGCACGAATACACCAAGTACGGTTTCAAAGACCTGATCTCTCGCGGCGCTGTCGACATTGTCCAGCCGGACATCGGGCGCGTTGGTGGTGTGACCGAATGGATGAAGGCTGCGTACCTTGCCCACGCCTTCAACTTGCCCGTTGCGCCACATGCTGTCCAGCTTGTTCATCTGCACTGCGCGATGGCCACGCCAAACCTGAAGGTCGTCGAATACCTTGGTTCCGTGGAAAAGAACGACCTGTTCTTCTACACGGACTTCCCAAAGCCGAAGAACGGTATGTGGGCTCCTTACCCTGACAAGCCGGGGCTGGGGCTTGAATTAAACCCGAAAGTTGTTGCCGAACACAGGGTCGGCTAGCAGCCTGGAATCC
>JAURLM010000189.1 GCA_030831265.1 Chloroflexota bacterium | reverse complement strand
GGCCACCTGTGTTCCCGGTGACGTTGTGCTGGGTACAGTCGAAGGGTTGATATTCATACCGGCGCATCTTGCGGAGCAGGTGGTGGAGCGGTCTGAGGCGATTCGCCTGAAAGACGAGTTCGGCCAGTTGCGTATCCGTGAAGGTGTTTACACGCCGGGTGAGGTTGACCGTGAGTTCTCAGATGCAATGAATGCTGACTTCGAGCAGTGGAAGAAGCAACGCGGCGTCGTTTAGCCGCAAGCTGTCATCCCGACCGTAGCGGAGGAATCTGACCGCTGTGCTCGTGAAGGCGTCTTCTTGCCTCACGACACATGTAAGAGACCTGGACTTCGGTCGGGATGACAGCGTGCTGCCGTTACCGGATACGGCAGCACGGATACAGCCCTTTTATAGAGCGCGTACGTTATGGCCGAGGCTACAGACCGCGTTCTTTCTTCACCCGGAGCCACTCGTCCTTCATCGCCTCGGTTGGCGGGTAGTATCGTCCCGGTGCGACGTTCTCAGCCCGGATCTTCTCCTTGACGTAGTTCTCCGTACCCTCGTGCTCCTCCGCCCATTCCAGCACCGCCGCAGCCATCCATGACGCCACCACCAGCACGCCATCATCGTCACCGACCATCACATCCCCGGGGCGAACCAGTGCACCTCCGCACTGGATCTGTACGTTCTCTTCAGCCGGAACCGTGACCGGGTTGCCGTGGAAGCTGCGAGCGCGGGCGTATACCGTCAGGCCGTAGTCTTCGCTCTCGATAACACCGAGGTCACGGATAGCGCCGTCGATGACGATACCGTCCGCGTTGTTCATGGCCAGTTGCAGTAGCTTCACGTCACCGGCGACCACGTCACGCGTCTGGCCCATGATGTCCGCCACCAGCACGTCACCGGGGCCGCATCGTCCCATCGCAAGATACTCCGGCGACTTCTCACCGATCTTTGTTTCGGCGGCAATGTCCAGTCGTGTCGGCAGGAATTTGAGCGTATGTGCGCGTGCGGCCATCCTCTGGCCGGGCGTGAAGTTGATGAGGCCTTCACACACATTCACCGGGCAGCCAAAATAGCGGACCGCGTTGTAGACCGTGGCAGTTGGGATTGCCTTTAACCGGTTGAGAATGTCCTGTGGGACGTGCGTGGGCTTCATGTCGAAATCTGGCATAGTGCTGATCCTTGGTGTGCAGCGGTGATTTGGTCGCAGGTAGGCTGTGCTGGCAAAATTGCCGTTCGTTGCGGCTGACACTCTACATCACGGGGACACTGCCAGCGCATGGCTGCGGCACGGAGAGATTTCGGCATCAAGGCTTCGGAGAACGAGATTCCAGTTGACCCAGAAGACAAATCTACCCATCTACCAGGTTGACGTATTCGCCCGCGGTCCGTTCACGGGAAACCCGGCTGCTGTGTGCCCACTGGAACAGTGGCTGCCTGACGCGGTGATGCAGGGAATTGCGGCAGAGAACAACCTGCCTGAGACTGCGTTCTTCGTTAAGCGGTCAGATGGTGATTTTGATCTCAGGTGGTTTACGCCGACAGTTGAAGTTGACCTCTGTGGTCACGCAACTGTGGCTTCGGGACATGTGGTGTTGAATGTGATCGAACCGAGCAGGGCGGAGGTTGCGTTTCACACTCGCAGCGGGGAGTTGCGTGTGGAGCGGGCCGGAGACTTGCTGGCGTTGAGCTTGCCTGCGCGCGAGTCTGTTCCGGTTGATGACTCGCAACAGGCAGACGCTCTTGAGCGAGTTCTAGGCGTTCGCCCCAACCTGCTTCTCAAATCCGTAGTGAATATCGCAGTCTTTGATGAGGAATCGGTTGTCCGTGAGATGCAGCCGGACTTTAGCTTGATGGTATACAGCGGCTTCAAATGGGTCAGTGTGACTGCTCCCGCGTCCGACGCTGACACAGATTTTGTGAGCAGGTACTTTGCACCGGGATCAGGTATCGCTGAGGATCCTGTGACCGGTTCCGCACACGGCTGGCTGGTTCCGTACTGGGCTGAGCGACTCGGCAGGGATCAGCTTGCAGCGAGACAGGTTTCTCGCCGGGGAGGCTGGCTGAACTGCACTCTGGCAGGTGATCGCGTGGTTGTCGCTGGCAGGGTTCTGGAGTATCTGTCTGGAACGTTGACCGTTCCCTCCGGTCATTAAGTCCACCCTCAGATTCCACTTTGCAGCGTATCCCGTTCAGGGCTTTATCCGGTGTCAAGCCGGTGCAATGCGTTTTGCACACCTGATGCACACGTTGGGCTGTCACCTGAACTTACACGGTGTCACACCTTTGACACACCTGACCCATACGGCTCACATGTATTGAGCCAGCGCCCTTTAGCACCGTTGCGCGGGGTATGGAATTGTCGATATGAGGCGAAAGTCTGCCGGTCTGTGACAGAGGGTGCGATCCGGTCAGGCGATAGCCACATCGAGGGGGATACTCGGATTGGAAATGAACATTATGAAAGCCAGATGGACAGCACATAGAGCGTGGGTTGCGGAGTCACTTCGCAATTCAACGGGTGCTGCCGTAGCAACACTGGCTTCACCGGTGCACTCAGTGATTCACAGCACCAACCCCGCCGTTCGTATTGCACTTGCCGCCGTCCTCATTATGTCGATGGCCTGTACGCCTCGACAGGACACGGCTGAATATCACTACGTGTCGCCTGATGACGAACAGGCTGTCGTTTTCATGGCAGGTGATGATCAGAGCGAGGCGGCAGTTCTTGCCCTCAAAGGCATGATGAATGGCGTGCATGGTACCGATACCACAGACAGTTACGCCGAAGCGTCTGATCCTGCATCTGTAGGCACCATCATGCCAGCAGGCTTTGGTGCTCCTATCGAGGCACCTATCGAGGAGCCAGTTGAAACGGTTGTTGCGGTTGTTGTTCCGGACCAGGCCACGGTCATCATCCCAAAGAACGCTCCGATGTCGTTGAGCGTTGCAGCGGGGGCAAGTACGGGTGAGTCTCGGGAGCAACTGGTATCTGCGATGAACGTCATAGCGAAGATGGCATCAGGAACATCGGTCGCATCGACGAACACCAGTGAGACGTTGCCGACGCCCGTGACTCCTGTCTCAACAGACGCGTCAGGTTCTTACCAGCCGACGCCAACGCCAACAGCGATACCCACGAAGGTTTCGGAAGATATCAACGTCGAGTTGGCACGGGCTCTTGAGGAAATTGCGAAAGCTCCCACACTGACTCCTGAGCCATCTGTCACACCTGCTGCGAAGAACAATGGTTCCGGTACTTCAAAGAAGGAACAGCGTAAGAGCCAGAAGCCCAAGAATTTCACGACTGATGAAACTGCAGGGGATTCGATATCAACTCCGACTCCTGCGCCTACAGCGGTGCCGATGGCCGAGCCGACTCCTGAATCGACAGGTAATGGCAAGGACAAGTCCAAGAAGGAAAAGAAGTAAGACGTTATCCAGCCAGCCGGTCAATAGAGACCACTTGAACTTGCAGGAAAGCCAACTACACCACACTGGACCGATCCGATGACCAACAGATTCAAACTCACAACCGGATTCCTGGTAATCAGCATAGCCATCTTCGTTTCGGCTGCAGTGCTGATTACGCGGTCGGCGCAGCAAAGTGAAGAGGCGAATGTCTTACAGGTCATAAGCATGCAGTCCAGCAAAGACGCACAGGTGATTGCAGGCGTCATGTCCGGGCTGCTTGAGCCAGCATCGGTAACCGCAGGTTTTGGCGCACCGTCAGAGCCAACAACTGACTTCGGCAGCGTTGCAATGACAGCCTTCCTGCGTAATTCGGACATCGTCAGGCTGTCACTCGTGAATATCGATGGCTCAATTGCATGGTCATCATCGCCAGAGATAGTCGGAAATGTTATTGCAGATGATTCGTTTGCTTCAGCCATAACCGGTGAGAGCGCAACTTGCCTGCACAAACAGGTTGAGTTCACCGGGTTTGACGGATCGAAGTTGAGTGGTGATCTTGTTTCCACATACATTCCGGTTCTGGATTCTGGATCAGGTCAACCAACTCAGATTCTTGAGGTTGGCCGTGATGTCACAAACACACTCAGTGCCCGTATAAGCACCACCCGCAGTTCGATGTTCACGACGGTGTTCAGCACTTTGGGCGGTGCGTTTGTGCTGCTATTCGGTGTCGTTATGTCCGGTGACATCCTGATCGGTCGGTCACGCTCACGTGCAATCTTGCAGGAACGTGCGCTTGCCGATGAAAAGATTGTCGCCAGTAAATTGGAACTGGAAAACCAGCAGCTTCGCCAGATGAACCAGGAGCGTGACCGTTTTCTTTCGATGGTTTCGCATGAACTGCGTACTCCGCTGACCGCAATCATGGGCTTCACGGATGTCGTTCGCCGCAGGCAAGAGGGTGAGCGCAAGGAATCCAATGTGAAACACCTTGAGCTTATGCGGCGCAACGGCGAGCATCTGAACTCGCTCATCGAGGAGATGCTCGAAATTACCCGTATTCAGTCAGGCACTTTCGAGGTTGTCAAGGAAGGGTTCCTGCTGGATAGGTTGATCGATCACGTCGAAGAATCGGCCAGGATTCTCCTGAAGCCGCGCAAGCAGAAGCTGGTCGTGGAAAAGATGATCGATGGTGTGGAACTGCATGGTGACTCACGCCGGGTGATGCAGGTCATGTTGAACCTGCTTAGCAATGCTTCGAAGTATTCACCGGAAGGCAGCAGGATCCTGTTGACGGTTGAACAGATAAACACTTCGGTGCGTATCTCCGTTGGCGATGAAGGTGCAGGCATTCCTGAGGATGAGCGGGAACTGCTGTTCGAGAAGTTCTACCGCAGAGACGATGAGGCGACTCGTGCCCAGTCCGGGCTCGGTCTTGGTCTCTCTATCGTGAAGGCGATTGTTGATGCACACCGTGGCACGGTTGAGGTTAAGTCTCGAGTTGGATTCGGAACCACGATGACCGTAACGCTTACCGGTGCCAGGCAAGTCGGCGCTGCTGCTTCCGTCAGGGCGAACCCGGAGATTGCGGACGAGCTTGAGAGGCTGGAACGGATTCGTGACCTGCGCAGCATTGGCGGTGCGCTACGTTCCGCTTCCTGATAGTTTCGACGCTATGTGTTCAGCCACGTAGCAGGCATCCTCGCTAACGCCGATGAACTGCGCCGACTTGGCCGAAAACATCCACTGTAACCCGCTGAAGTACAGCCCCGGCCACGCCGTTACACCGCGTCGCTGAACCGGGTAACCGTGGTTTCCGGTGACCGGCAGCTTGATCCATGAGTAGTCATAGCGGAACCCTGTCGCCCAGATGACGGTAGAGATGCCTGCTTGCTTGATGTCCAGTTCAAGCGGCGGATCTGGAACCCTGATGTCTGAAATGCCGGGTGGGTCTGGCTCAGGCTCCGGTGGCGCATCGAGCCCGTGTTCTTCGATATAGCGAT
>JAURLM010000188.1 GCA_030831265.1 Chloroflexota bacterium | reverse complement strand
CTTCCTGTTCCGCAAGAACAAGATCACGCTTGTTATGGGCAAGGCCACGCTGAAGTCATCGACACAGGTCGCTGTAGAAGGCGGCGACACTCTCACCGCCAAAAACATCATCATTGCCACCGGCGCGCGTGCTCGTTCGCTGCCAGGGCTGGAGATCGACGGTACTTCGATAATCACCAGCAGGAACGCCCTGGAACTGCGCGAGCAGCCGGAGGCAGTTGCGATCATCGGCGCCAGCGCTATCGGTTGCGAATTCGCCTACTACTTCAACGCTTACGGCACGCAGGTTCGCATGTTTGAGATGCTGAACCACCTCGTCCCGCGTGAGGACGAAGATGTTTCGAAGGAGCTGGAACGCCAGTTCAAGAAGCAGGGCATTGAGTTCGCACTTGGAGCAAAAGTCGCCGGTGTCGAGAAGAAGGGCAAGAAGCTGACCCTGAAGTACGAAGAGGGCGGCGAGCAGAAGGAATTCGTCTGCGACAAGGTGATGCTGGGTGTTGGCGTGCAGCCGAACACGGACGGCATCGGGCTTGAAGACGTGGGCATCAAGACCTACGGTCCCGGCTTTATCGAGGTCGATGGCAACATGCGCACCAACGTCGGTGGCGTGTACGCTGTCGGTGACGTGAACGGCAAGCTGGCACTGGCGCACGTTGCATTCGACCAGGGCATCGTGGCAGCCGAGACCATCGCAGGGCACGAGACGCAGCCAATCGAGGACTACACCTCCATGCCGCGCTGCACATACTGCAACCCGCAGATCGCCAGCATCGGCCTGACCGAAGCTCAGGCGCGGGAACAGGGCATCAACGTGAAGATCGGCAAGGTTCCGTTCGCTGTCGCAGGTAAATCGGTTGCGATTGGTGATGCTGACGGCTTCGCAAAGGTGATTACAGACGGTGATACCGGCGAGATTGTCGGAGCGCACCTGATTGGTCCGGAAGCGACCGAGTTGATAGCCGAGATCGGCATGCTGAAGTACCTCGAAGGCACGAACCTGGAACTGCATCGCCTAACGCACGCACACCCGACGCTGTCAGAGGTGGTTAAGGAAGCGGGCGCATCGGTAACCGGCGAGGCGATTCACTTCTAGCCGACCGCAGCGACTAAGCCTGCCTTGCCACCGTTTGTCGGAAAAGTAGTCTGCCCAGCCATAGCGACAGGTAGACGATGCCTACGAGCGCGGGTACTTCTACCAGTGGGCCAATAACTGTTGCGAAGGCTTCGCTTGAGCTTATGCCGTACACGCCGACTGCAACTGCGATTGCCAGTTCAAAGTTGTTGCCAGCCGCGGTGAAAGAGACGGCCGTGGTGTCTTCGTAATTCAACCCCGTCCAGCGGGACAGCACAAACGCAAGCGTGAACATGATGACGAAGTACGCCACGAGCGGAATAGCGACTCGCAGCACGTCGATTGGAGAGTCGACGATTCGGTCACCCTGGCTGATGAACATGATGATGATGGTGTAGAGCAGGCCAATTAACGCTGCGGGGCCGAGGCGCGGCATGATTCTTTCATCGAACCAGCTTTCACCCATTTTGCTCACCAGCACGAAGCGGGTGATTGCCGCCATCACGAACGGCAACCCCAGGAACAGCAGCACGTTCCGGGCAATCTGCCACATGGAGATGCTGACCGTCGCCGCGTCGTCGCCCAGCCATCCGGGGAGCACGGTGAGGAAGAAGTAGCCCAGTATCGAGTAGAAAAGTATCTGGAATACCGAGTTCAGGGCTACCAGTACCGCAGCCAACTCCTGGTTGCCGCGGGCGAGCATGTTCCAGACGAGGACCATGGCGATGCAACGGGCGAGGCCGACCATGATGAGGCCGTTTCTGAACTCTGGCATGTCCGGCAGCAGGACCCACGCAAGGCCGAACATGAGGAACGGCCCGACGACCCAGTTGAGGAACAGCGACAGCGACATGAGCCGTGGTTGCGCGCTGACCTTGACCATGCGGCTGAAGCGCACCTTCATCAGGATCGGGTACATCATCCAGATAAGGCCGATGCCGACCGGCAGCGACACGTCTGCAAAGCGAATTCGCTCCAGGTCATGCTTCAGGTCAGGTGAGATTTTGCCGACCAGCACTCCGAGGACCATTGCGGCGATGATCCACACGGGCAGATAGCGGTCGAGTTTGGAGAGTCGCGCTGCGACTGAATACTGGTCAGTTTCGTTCATGTCTTTACCGGTGCAGATGGGAGCGTGCGATGTCGCTGATGGTACAGGTGAGCACTGTACCCGGCGCAAGGCATTTTCCAGTTAACAGCACGTTAACCGGGGGCCGTGTGCAGCAGACTACGCCTCTCGTGCAGCCTTGATGAACAGGCGTATCTTGTCGTGGTCCTTTACGCCGTCCGTTTCAACTCCTGAAGCAACGTCCACGGCCCACGGGTTTAGCATCCTGATCGCGTCCCGCACGTTTTCCGGGTTCAGTCCCCCGGCCAGCATCACCTTCTCACGGCTTGCAATGCCCTCGGCAACCGACCAGTCAAACTTCACGCCACTGCCGCCGGGCACCCTGGCATCGTACCGGTCCAGCAATGCGATGCGTCCTGCATCAAGGTGTGACTGCACCTCGACAGCGAGGGCTGCAGGAGTAGTTTCCGGCCTTACCCGCACCTGACGAATCACCTTGCAACGCAAGCGATCCATATACGCCTCGTCTTCGTCACCGTGAAGCTGCACGTAATCCAGGGTAGCGGCGTCAGACAGTTCGTTGACCCACGAAACGTCCTGGTCGCGGAATAGCCCGACCACTTTCGTGTCGAGCCCGAGCTTTTTTGCACGTGCGCGGTAGTCGGCTATGACCGAGATGCCCTCGGCAGGTTTAAGCTGCCTGCGGACACCGTCGACAAAGTTGAATCCCAGGAAATCTGCACCGGCACTGGCGGCTACAAGTGCCGCATCAGCGCTGCGCATCCCGCAGATTTTCACTTTTGTCTGCGCGCTCATGCTCCTGTTCCCCCGACAGGCACCTGCGACATTGCCTTCACCAGCGTTGCTGCGTCGCTACCGGCCCGCATGAGCGATTCACCGACCAACACGGCCTTTGCACCGGCACGGCCCATGCGTGCGACGTCTGCGGCGTTCTTCATGCCGCTTTCGGCAACTTTGAGCGTGTTTGACGGCATCATTGGTGCCATGCGTTCGAAAACGGACAGCGAAGTTTCCAGTGTCTTCAAATTGCGGTTGTTGACGCCAAGGATCGCCGGTTTCTCTCTCGCAGCAATCTCAAGTTCAGGCTCGTCGAAGACTTCTACCAGGGCATCCATACCAAGTTCACCTGCGAGTGATAGCAGTGATGCATAACGATCAGGTGTGAGGATTGCGATGATTAGCAGGATCGCATCCGCTCCAGCGGCCCGCGCTTCGTAGACCTGGTAATCGTCGACCACGAAATCCTTTTGCAGGACGGCCACGCCGCGTGGTGAGGCGAGTCGTTTCACCTTGCGCAAGTCGTCGTTGGAGCCGCCGAAGAAGTCGAACTCGGTCAAAACGGAGATCGCCGCGGCACCGGCCGAGCAGTACATCTCGCCGCGCTGGACAGGGTCTAACCCCGCATCAAGTTCACCGGCGGACGGAGATGAGCGTTTCATCTCCGAGATGACGGCGATTCCTGGTTTTGCTGCGAGCGCGCCGCGGAACGGTGTGACCGCGGGAGCGTCCGACATTGCAGCGCGCACATCTGCCAGCGAGCGTTCACGCTTCGCCTGTTCGATACGCTTCACCCTTGCGGTGACGATGCGGTCAAGGATTCCGGGCTGTTTTTCTCCGGTTGCCATGCGACTCGTTATTCCAGTTCCTGTGATAGTGCGATGAGCTGTTCCAGTTTCGCCGATGCTGCGCCGGACTTTATCGCGTCCTGTGCGTCCTGGCATGCGTCCTGGAAACTGTGCGCCTTACCTGCGGCGACCAGCGCTGTCGCGGCGTTAATGACAACGGCTGTGTAGCAAGAGCGGTCGACCGATGGCGGGGCGTTGTGTCCGCCGCCTTTGCCTTCAAATACCGCCTTTATACGCCGTACACTTTCATCCGTGCTGTTCACAACAAGGTGGTCGCGGGTGCATTCCGGTAACCCGAAGTCGGCAGGGCGGGTGCGTCGACGCTTCATGGCGTCCGGTGTGACCTGGAAGAGGAGCGTGTGACCCTCGACATCCACTTCGTCGGCACCGGATTCGGCGTGCACCACGAAAGAGTAGTCGGTGCCAAGTAGCGAAAGCGCCTGTGCGATCTTTTCGGCGACCTTAGGATCGGACGTGCCGATTACCTGTCGTTTTGCCCCGGCGGGGTTTGTCAGCGGACCAAGCAGGTTGAACACCGTGCGGATACCGATCTGGGGTCGCAGCGGACCGGCGAACTTCATGGCCGGGTGAAACGCCTGCGCGAACATGAAGCCGATGCCGACCTCTTCGACGCAGCGCTTTACCCCGTCCGCGGACAGGGCAATCTTCACGCCGAGTTTTTCCAGGGCGTCTGCGCTACCGCTTGAGCCGGACATTGCGCGGTTGCCGTGCTTGGCGACCGGGACACCGGCTCCGGCGACGACGAACGCGGCGGCTGTCGAGATGTTGAACCAGCCCTTGTTGTCACCACCGGTGCCGCAGGTGTCGATCACCGGGAGGTCGGTATCGATGTGCAGCGAGACTTCGCGCATGGAGCGCGCCATTCCCGCTATCTCTTCGGGCGTCTCGCCCTTCATGCGGAGTGCAGTAACGAATGCGCCGAACTGCGCCGGGGTTGCTTCACCGGCCATGATCTGCTGCATCACGCTGGCTGCGTCATCCATCGAAAGGTTTTGCCCTTCCACAACAGCCTGTATCCCCTGCTTAATATCCATATCGAGTCTCCGCTTAGCTTTGCTGCCTGTGCTTCGCCATGTTGAGGAAATTTTGAAGTATCTGCTTGCCGGATTTTGTCATGATCGACTCCGGGTGGAACTGCACGCCTTCTATGGGCAGTGTCTTGTGCCTGATGCCCATGATGATGCCGTTCTCAGTGCGAGCGGTCACGATGAAATCGTCCGGGATGCGGTCCTTCTCAATCGCCAATGAGTGGTATCTCACCGCCTCGAACGGGTTAGGAACACCCTCGAAGATGCCCTTGCCGTCATGGTGAATCAGCGATGTCTTGCCGTGGCGAATCTCGCCAGCCACACTCACCTTGCCACCAAACGCCTCGCCAATGCACTGGTGGCCGAGGCAAACTCCCAGCACCGGGACTTTACCGGCAAAATGGCGAATGGCATCGACCGACACCCCGGCGTTTTCCGGGTTCGACGGACCGGGCGAAACGACCACCATGTCCGGTTGCATCAAGTCCAGTTCTTCAACTGTCGCCTTGTCATTGCGCACAACCTTCACGTCTGCGCCAAGTTCGGCCAGGTACTGGAACAGGTTGTATGTAAAGCTGTCGTAGTTGTCTATCAGGAGAAGCATTTTTTTGTCCCGGCTGCGCGTGCAGCACCCGTATTACACGGGTGGATACGATGGTTCACGGACTTACTGGAGTTCAACGTAACCCTCCTCGGCGTGGTCGATCGCCCGCATGAGTGCGCCCATCTTGTGCAGCGTCTCCTCGTACTCGGTCTTCGCCACGCTGTCCGCCACGATTCCACCTCCGGCTTGCAGATACGCCACGCCGTCCTTCAGCACCATTGTGCGAAGTGCGATTGCCGTGTCCATGTTGCCGGTGTAGCTGAAGTAGCCGACAGCACCGGAATACGGCCCGCGCTTCTGCGGTTCAAGCTCCGCTATCAGTTCCATCGCCCGCACTTTCGGCGCGCCTGAGACCGTGCCAGCCGGGAACGCTGCCTTGAGCGCATCGAAGGTGTCGTACTCTTTGGCGAGTCGACCGGTGACGTGCGAGACGATGTGCATGACATGCGAGTACCGCTCGACCTCCATCTGCTGGATAACTTTCACAGTTCCCGGCTCAGAGACGCGGCCAACGTCGTTACGACCCAGGTCAAGCAGCATGACGTGCTCGGCGATCTCCTTCTCGTCGGAGAGCAGGTCGCGCTCCAGCGCGTCGTCCTCTTCTGGCGTCTTGCCGCGCGGCCGGGTTCCAGCAATCGGATGGACGGCAACTTCTCCATCGATGACCGATGCAAGCAGTTCCGGTGATGCTCCGATGATCTGGAAGCCGTCGAGGTCGAGGAAGAACATATACGGCGAAGGGTTCACCGCGCGCAGTGAGCGGTACAGGTCAAACGGGGCGACCGGCGTTCGCCGCGCAAGTCGCTGAGACACCACGACCTGGATGATTTCGCCTTCGAAGATGTTTCTTCGAGAGGTATCGATCATGCTGTTGTAGTAATCACGCGTCATGTTCGGAATGAACGGCTGGCCCACCTGCGTTGAGCCGCTGGTTAGCGCCGCGGCATCTGCCGAGTAATCAAGATTTGCAGTTGTCGCCACAAGCCCGCTGGATGGTGGCGACGCCCTGCGGTGCATGTGCTCCGGCAACGGCTGCTCAAGCCGGTTGATCAACTGCTCAATGCGCTCAGTCGCCTGCTGGTAGCTGGCAGCTGCATTTTCGCCACTTGATGCGTATGCGAGCACCGTGATGGTGTGTTGCACGTGATCGAAGATGAGCAACGAGTCGGTGAGCAGGAAGACGGCTTCGGGCACGCCGAGGCCAGTTTTCTCGTTCGAGATGTGCGGAACCCTCGGCTCGAAGTAGCTGACGGCATCGTACGAGACGTAGCCAACTGCGCCGCCGTGGAACTTTGGCAATCCGGGGATGGAGGCGTGCTTGACTCCGGAAAGCCGATCACGAAGCAGGTCAAGCGGGTCAACTGCGCCATCTTTTTCACCGGGGCCTGTTCGCAGGATGTCGCCGGGTTCGGTGCCGATGAAGCTGTAGCGGGCGAGGTTTTCGCCGCCTTCGACCGACTCGAACAGGAACGAGTACGGTGACCGCGCCACTTTCAGATATGCCGAGACCGGTGTCTCCAGGTCTGCGGTGATCTTCCGGTAGACCGGGATGAGGTTGTATTCGGTTGTGAGCTTCTTGAAGGACTCAAAGTCCGGGGTGTAGTCAGGCATTTTTCTGATTCTTTCGCAGGTTTTTCAAGTGTGGAATAACGTTGCTGGATGCGCCGCTTTTTCAGGCGCGACTAACTTCGCCAGTGGCGTCGCCACAAGCGGTGCTGCGAAAAGTAAGTTGCCAGTTTCGTCTGCATGTTTTGTTCTGATGTTGCAGGTGTTCGGTTCCGTTAACAGTTCCCGTTGCTTCTTGTCAGATCCCTCCGCTTCGGTCGGGATGACAGGTCTTGTTCGGGATGACTGTTTGCTTATCGAAAAAACTACTTCCAGTTTGATGTGTACGAGCTGATCTTCATCGCGTCCCGAACCATCTCCATCGTCTCAGCGGCAATCGCCCGACCTCGTCGAACACCTGACATGATCGCCTCTTCAACTACATCCATGTGCTGCTCGTAGTACGCCCTGCGCTCTCGAATCGGCTCAAGGTATTCGTTCAAAGCCTTTGCCAGCGCCACCTTGACCTCCACATCACCGACTGTTCCCAGGCGGTACCGGGCCTTGAAGTCTTCAATCTGAGCTTTATCAGGGTTGAAGGCATCGTGGTACTCGAAAACCGGGTTGCCTTCGACGCGACCGGGAATATCTGCCCGGATGCGGTTCGGGTCAGTGAACATGCTGCGAACCTTCTTGGTCACCGTCTTCTCATCGTCCTTGAGCAGTATCACGTTGCCCTTGGACTTGCTCATCTTGCCCTGCCCGTCAGTGCCGGAAAGCCTGGGCACTTTGCCAATGAGCGTTTCTGGTTCCGGGAACACGTTACCGAACATGCGATTGAACTTGCGGGCGACTTCGCGGGTCATCTCGATGTGCGGTGCCTGGTCTTCGCCAACCGGGACAAGGTGAGCGCGGGGCAGCAGGATGTCCGCCACCTGGCTCATCGGGTAGTTGTAGAAACCCACAGTTCGCCGCTCGACAGGTAGCGAGTCGATCTCTGTTTTCAGTGTTGGGTTGCGCTCCAGCATGCCAAGCGGCGTGATGAAGCTGAGCAGCATTGTCAGTTCTGCGTGCTCTGGCACATAGCTCTGGATGACGAATGAGGATTTCTCTGGATCCAGTCCGACCGCAAGCCAGTCAAGAGTGACCTGCAAGACGGAGTCCCGGATGAGGTCGACTTCGTGAAAATGGTCGCCCAGCGCCTGGTAGTCGGCGATCAGGAAGTAGCATTCGTACTTGTCCTGCAGGTCAAGCCAGTTGTGGAGCGCGCCGACATAGTGTCCCAGGTGCAGCGCGCCGGTTGGCCGCACTCCGGTCAGGATTCGCTTTTTCTTCGATTTATCGTCAGCCATTTTTCTTCCTGTTGTTTTTTCTTTCGACGTCGCAGCTTTTTATGTCATCCCGACCGCAGCGGGGGGTTCTGACCTTCCGGCATCCATTCACCAGCTGACCCCGGTAGGCACTTTGGTCCAGCCCCGTCGACTGTGAGATCCCTCGACTCCGCTCGGGATGACAGCCAGTGTTCCTCGCAAATTTTCGGGCAACAAAAAACCCCGCTCCCATACAGGGGCGAGGTTGTTCCACGCGGTGCCACCCTGGTTAACCAGCCACGGCAAATACGAACAGGCTGGACATCTCTGTCAGGCACTCCACGCATTGTGCGAGGAAGGCCCCGGGCTCTGGTAACGGTGCCCTTTCCGGCTCGGGTTACTGGCGTCAAACGCTTTCGCCCTGCAGCTCACAGGTCCATTCGGGCTCAGTCGTGATACCGGGCTCTCACCTTGCCCCGGTTCTCTTGAATCCGTACTGAGACGTACTAGTCCTGTTCACAGCTTTTGCTGATTCAGTTCTATTCCGAGTATAGGCTGCGAAATCCGGCAAAGTCAACGCACCTTGTTTAGCCGAAGATATCGCAACGCGAAACACCGGAGACGCTCTTTGCTTCTCCGGTGTCTTTTCCAGTGCGGTGGGAGGCGAAAATCCTCAGCCAGACACGACATCAGAGTTCACCATCCCGCTGATGGAACAAACTAGCGGTCGCGGGCGTCTCTCTCTACAAGCGACCGGAAAGTCTTTGCGAAGTACGCTACCGGCTACAACTTCAGCACAACTGGCGCATACGAGAGAGTCAAATGGTTACGAAACTACTTAAACCCATCGGCAGGAGAGCTCTGCTGGCTGCCGCTATTGGCGGTGCAATGTCCATCTCTGCCATCGCATGCGGTACTGATAACGGCGGAGCACCCGCCTCTGGCGATGACAAAGGTGGAGATGCGACCTCCACCCCACCGCCGATAAGTTCTATCCAGTCTGGATACGACGCGGCGAGGATGTCCCTTGAGTCGAAAAACGCGGTCCTGGTGCGAGTCAGCGATGAGCGCTCAGGCATCTTCGACAACCCGTTCACCATCACGATGGTCAACGGTGAGCAGGTGGACTTCTACGAGTTTCCATCTGTCGCTGAAGCCGAGGCCGCGTCTCGCACGGTGTCGCCAGACGGCATGATTATCACCAGTGGTGATAGCGCGGTCGCGATCGACTTCTTGTTCAAGCCTCACTACTTCATCCAGGGCAACGTGATCGTTGTCTACACGGGCGGCAACGATGCCACGGTGCAGTTGCTGCGGAGCGCGTTCGGCAAGGAGTTTGCAGGTGACAACGCACCGGCCGATACATCCAACGACGATCCCGGCTACCCGACAGTAACGACACCTGCGCCGATTGAGTCGGTGAAGGTTATCGAGGACTACCCGGGTCACTTCTCACTGCTTGTCACTTCCGGCCTTCCGAGCGGTTGCGCCAGTTTCGACAGCGCATCGATAAAGCAGACCGGTGAGCTTGAACTGACACTTGAAGTGCTCAACCGGGTACCTGCTCCCGATCAGATGATTGCGTGCACCGAGATCTACGGCTACATCGACAACACGGTGAAACTGGGTTCCGGCGAGGACAACCTCGATGTGTGCGAGGTCTACACGGTGCGCTGGGAGAGCTACGGCAAGCAGGACTCGTTGAAGTTCCAGGTGACCGCACCGAACGTGCGATGCGCCAACCCGGACGAACCAGTTGACGGCCCGGTCGTCATCACGCCGATCATCTCGGACATGCAGGCATTGATCTTTGCCCTCGAAAACAAGGGCATGAAGATTGATCAGACAGGCGAGAAGGGTTCAGATCTGTTTGGGACAACTTCGCAGATAGTGATGGTGAACGGTGAGCGCGTCGAAGTGTTCTCGTTCGCACCTGGCAGCGGAGCGCTGGAAGCGGCTTCACTCGTATCGCTCGATGGCTCGACTATCAGCTCAGGTTCCGGCGGCGTGATTACCATCTACGAGTGGATTGCACCACCGAACTTCTACCTCGCAGGCAATTCCATCGTGCTGTATGTCGGCACTGATGGCGATGTGCTGGATGCGCTGGACGCTGCGGCCGGACAGAAGTTTGCAGGCCCCGGCGCAGAGCCGATTGACCTGCCGGTTGTCGAAGAGCCTATGCCGCTGCCCGGCCCGGATGGTGTCGACGGCGACGTCGCGCTGGTTCCTGCGCCTGTAGTGAGCGTCGGTGAAGTGGCCGCAACCAAGTCATTGCCACCAAAATACTTCGTGCAGGTTCGCACCGCTCAGCCAATGGGCTGTGACAAGGACGCCGGTTGGGAGGTTGAGGTTGACGGAATGAACGTGAACATCACAGTTCTGAATTCGCAGCCAGCAAACCTCGCAGTTGTACTCTGCCCCGCCATCTACGGTGAGACGGAGCACACCGTTGACCTGGGAACGTTCCCATTCAAGCCAGGTGTCACGTACAACCTGTTCGTGAACGGCGAAGCACACGGAACATTCGTCGGCCTGTAATACCGTGAGTCGAACGAAATAGCCATGAACCGCCCGTTGAAGGAAACTTCGGCGGGCGGTTTCGCGCGCTAAACTTGTGCTCATCGACGAGAAGCCAGCACGACACAGGCGGACAACATTGCCACAACAGACCATCGCACCTTACGGCTCATGGAAATCACCGGTCACGCCGGACCTGATAACCGCCGGGGCTGTCCGCCTGAGCGAGTTGTGGCTGGATGGCGATGACCTCTACTGGCTGGAAGGTAGGGCCACTGAAAAAGGTCGATATGTGATCGTTAAGCGGTCTGCGGATGGTACGGTTGCGGACGCCATTCCGGCCGGTTTTAACGCCCGGAACGCTGTTCACGAATACGGCGGAGGTGCGTACGCCGTACATGACGGCATCGTCTACTTCTCCAACTGGGACGACCAGCGGCTGTATCGCATGGCACCGGGTGGAAAGCCCGAAGCGATCACACCGGAGCCGTCAGTAGAGCGCGGGGACCGCTACGCAGACCTAGACGTAACTTCTGACGGCAAGTTCATCGTCTGCGTGCGAGAGCATCACCACAAAAGTCGTGAAGCGGACAACGAAATCGTGGTGATACCGACTGACGGCAAGGGCACGCCGCGCGTTGTCGCAAGGGACCATGACTTTTACTCGTCGCCGCGCGTTAGCCCGGACGGGGAGTCGATTGCATGGACGGCCTGGAACCACCCGAACATGCCGTGGGACGGCACCGAGCTGTGGTCTGCGACGTTCAACGGCGATGGCACCGTTTCATACGCTGCGCAAATTGACGGCGGCGAAGAGACTAGCATCATCCAGCCGGAATGGAGCCACGGCGGACTGCTGCACTACATTTCAGACGCATCAGGCTGGTGGAACCTGCATTCGTGGCGTGACGGTGCCGCGGTAAACCTGCTAGACGAAAAATTCGATGCTGGCGGTGCGTCGTGGGCGTTCCGCTTTTCGACCTATGCGTTGCGTGAAGATGGCACAGCATTGGTTCGCAAAGGCGAAGGCGCGGGCGGAAGACTGGTTGATGTCGCAGCAAACGGTGGTCGCACCGGCGCGATCAGTGTTCCTTACTCTGATATCTCCTATCTCAACGTGCGCGGAAACAACGCTTACTTCATTGGAGCCAGCCCAACACGGCAACCGGAAATTGTGCGACTGGACATCGCTACTGGCGCGACCGCGGTGATTAAGAAAAGCTCGTCGGTAGACGTCGATCCCGCATATATATCCGTTCCAAAGCCGATCGAGTTTCCGACCACCGAAAACGGTACGGCGCACGCCTATTACTACGCTCCGAAGAACGCTGATTTTGCTGCCCCTGCTGGCGAACTGCCGCCGCTAATGGTCATCTCTCACGGTGGCCCGACCAGCGGCGCCAGTGCGTCTTTGAGCCTCATGGCGCAGTTCTGGACGAGCCGTGGCATCGCGGTCGTAGACGTGAACTACCGCGGCTCAACCGGCTACGGTCGAGAGTACCGAAACGCGCTGCGCGAAAAGTGGGGCGTGTACGACACGGATGACTGCATTGCGGCCGCGATGTACCTTGCGAAACAGGACCTTGCAGACGCGAAACGGTTCGTTATTCGCGGCGGCAGCGCGGGTGGTTACACGACGATTAACGCGCTTACTTTCCACAAGGTTTTTGCAGCCGGAGCGGCTTACTACGGCATCGCAGACCTCAGCGTTTTCCTCGGTGACACGCACAAGTTCGAGTCGCGTTATCTTGACTCACTGATCGGGCCGTACCCGCAGGAAAAACAGCGGTATCACGACCGTTCTGCGATCAACTTCACGGACCAGTTGAGCGCGCCGATGATCATCTTCCAGGGGCTTGAGGACAAGATCGTCCCGCCGTCGCAGGCGGACATCATGGTGAAGGCGCTGGATGACAAAAAGATCATGCACGCGTATCTGCCGTTCGAGGGTGAGCAACACGGTTTCCGCAAGTCAGAGAACATCCAGCGATCACTGGTTGCAGAACTGTACTTCTACGGCAAGGCACTGGGCTTTTCACCCGCGGACGTGATAGAGCCGGTGGACATCAAACACGCGAAGAAATAACGCTACCCGCACCGCAACTCTCCTTCTTCCTGAGCATGGGCGAATGTGACTGGGATGCGCGCAAAGTCGCACTGACTGAACGCGTACGTCGCGGCGAAAAACAATTACTTCAGGATGCTGAAGTATCTTCATCCGTGCCATTTTCGTCTTGTGTCTGTGCGCTGAAAAAACCGAGTTTTTCAAGTCGGTCGAACAGCTCATCTACCGATGTCTTTCCGACACCGCGGATGCTCATCAGGTCGCTGTGGGTCAGTGCTACGAGTTCGTGTGCAAGCTTGTAGCCGCGTCTGCGGAGGGCGTTTTGCGTGCGTGCGGTCAACTCAAGGTCTTCGATCCGCATGTTCCTGAGTTTGGGTGGAAGGTTTCCTCCGGGCTGTGGTTCCTGTTCGTCCGGATTTTTCGCGACTGTGACGAGATACAGGTCCTGCATCATCGTGTCTGCAGCGGCCTTCAACGCGTCGATTGGCGAAATTGCCCTGTCGGTCCAGACCTCAAGAACAAGTCGTTCCATGTTGACACCGGTGCCGACGCGGACGTTTTCCACGGTGTAGTTGGCTTTTCGCACCGGCGAGAAAACGGCATCCACTGGTAGCGTCCCAGCAGGTAGTAGATCAACTCGATCGCCACAATCAAAAAGACGAGTTGCAGAGCCTGTGATTTCGACCAGTCCCAGAACCACTGGCGAAGCGTGTCACGCGCCAACCCGAACTGCCTTTCAACTACGTATCCGCCATAAGCGTCCAGCGGAAGCGTGATGATTTCGAAGGCAAAGGCCACTATCAGCAGGTATATGAGGACGACAACTGCGGCCGAGTCCGACAGGCCTTCGGCGAAGTTTCGCAACGCTTCGGATCCGCCGCTGAACAGGAAGATGAGGGGCAAGGAGATAGACAGGAAAAGGTTGGTTAAGGTGATTCGAAGTCGAATTTTCTCGTAGCGATTCGCCCGTACAGCGTCCATTGCCGCGTTTTCGTGATTGAGCGGCGATTGGCTCTCTGATTCCCTCGTTAGCGTAGTTTCTGATGGATCCTGATATTCGCCCAGCTCATTGCCTCCGGTGCAAGGCGCGTTTCGAACTTTGACTCAGCAACCTTAACCACTCGCCTGCGCAAGTGAAACATCCAGCGGCAGCTTGAAAAAGCACTGGCACCACTATTTGTTTGCCTTGCTGAGTCTTCTCAAATATCCGTCTCCGCCCACCTTTGTGTACGCGGGCGAATCTGGCTATTTGCATTTACACTGCGCCTTCCAGTGACCGGAGTCCCCGGAACTACCTGAAGCAGATACGGCGCGACAGAGCGGAGTTAATCATGTTGAGAATGGCGCAGTTCGGCACGAAGCACGGGCATGCACAGGGCGTGTTCGAGGTGATGAATGAACACCCCGATGTCGAGATGGCGGGTGTTTACGAGCCTGACAACGCACGCCGAGAACAGCTGCTTGCGTCGGGAATTCCAACATGGAAGAACGCGCACTGGTTCGATGACGCATCGGAAATGCTGGATGATGAATCGATAGTCGCAATCTCATCAGAGGGAGCGAACCGGGAAAGTCTCGGCCACACAGAGCAGATCATCGCCGCAGGCAAGCACGCGTTCTACGACAAGCCCGCGGGTGACGACTACCGCCGTTTCGTGCGCGTTGCCGAAGAGGCTCGCAATAAGGGTCTGATGATCCAGATGGGCTACATGTTCCGAAACCATGACGGCTTCGAGCGCATTGCAAACTGGGCGCGTTCAGGTTTCCTGGGCCACGTATTCCAGGTCCGGGCGCACATGTCCACATGGCTACCTGAAACCAACCCGGAAAACCCGGTGCTTGGCCGCGAGGGACTTGCCTACCACCGTGGCGGAATCCTCTACGACCTCGGCGGCCATGTCCTGGACCAGGTCGTGTGGATACTGGGTCGCCCGCAGCGCATCACGTCGTTCATGCAGAACGCGGCGAGCGATGCGCGTGACTTCATGGACAACACGCTGGCCGTATTGGAGTACTCGAAGGCCATCGCCACTGTCGATATCGCCGCGATAGAGGCAAAACCAATGGCACGGCGCTTCGAGGTGTACGGCACCGAAGGCTCGGCGATCATGGAGCCGATGGAGCCGGCGGACAAGCTGCACCTGACGCTGATGCAACCAAAGGGCGGCTACCCTGCCGGAGTGTCCGAGATTCAACTGGAAGCACGTCCCAGATACGTCGCCAGCTTCGCAGCATTCGTGCGAGCACTAAAGGGCGAGGCAGCACCAGAAAGGTCGATGGATCACGAACTGCTGGTGCAGGAAACCCTGATGCGCGCAACTGGCGGCCTGAACGGGTAAATTTCAACGCAAACGAGACGTCGTATCGCCAACACCGCAGGCCGTTTGGCCAACTAGAGCCCTGCGAGTTTCATCAGGCGGTCGATCTCTGCGCGGGTCTCTTTGTCTAGCACGAACGAGTATGGCTGGCGACGGCGGTCGGTTGTGAACAGCCCGCGGGCGTGCAAAATGTACTTTTCGGTCGCCAGGAAGCCTTCCAGACCGGCTTGTAACTGCAATGCGACCAGCGCACACAGCGGCATATACGCCGTGTATGCCCGTGCATCATCGCCTGCTTCCAGTGCGTCCCAGACCGCCAGCACGGTATCTAGAAACTCCATACCCGGCATCGTGCCCTTGATGCCGCGTCGATAGCTGTCCATCAGCGAAATGCCGCCAGAGCCTTCAAAAATCTTCGCCCGGCCGCCAGTCGCGTCTCGCAGTTCAGACAGTTTGGGGCCGAGTGGCGATGCTTCCGGTTTGAACAGGATCTTGTCTTCGCCGAATTTATCCAGCAGCTCGACATTGAGTTGCATGGGGATCGCCTGGCCGACGTAGGATGACGCGTCCTGGATGATCATTGGCACATCGACGGCGTCGGCGATGCTCGAAAAGTAATCTCGAAGCTGGTTGTATGAGGTGCGAGCCGTGACCGGCGGAATGACCATCACCGCATCACAGCCGTAGCCCGCGGCTGCCTCGGCAAAGGCGCAGGCCTGTCCCGTTGATTCGGCACCGACGCCTGCGACGAAGACCCGTTCGCCGCGGTCGGCTGCGCCAATCTCCCGGTGAAGGTGGTTTCTCTCGTCGCCGGAGAGACGAAGAATCTCTGACACCATGCCGGTGCAGTAACCGCCTATTGGCCGCTCCAGCGCCCACGCCAGTTCACGGTGCAGGCTGTCGACATCGATACGGTCATCGTCCGTGAACGGCGTGTGGACAATCGGCAGCACACCACGGATATTTTTTGGCACGGTTACAGACTCCAATGTCGGTCTCGGTCCAAATCAGGACAAAAATTAGTGGTTAGCGCTGGACTATCTGCACATCGCCCTCGGGAGTTGCCTCCCAGAACGAAATAAACGGCAAGCCGCGCCGCTTCACCTCGTCGCTGCCGCCCTGCTTGCGGTCCAGGACGCAGAGCACCAGTGCAACCTCGCACCCGAACTCCTGCACCGCGTCGATGGCCTGCAACAGGCTGCCACCGGTCGAAACTGTGTCATCGAACACGGCGACCTTCATACCCGGCTTCACGGAACCTTCGATCTGCCGACCCATTCCGTATCCCTTTTTCTCAGGGCGAACGAAGTATCCGGTGATTTCGGTCTTTTCCTGCCATGCGCGGAGCACGAGTGAGCCGACTATCGGCACCGCGGCGACAGTTGGACCACCGACCGCCTGGCAACCGGCGTTGCTAATCGCATCCAGGAACAGCTTTGAGATGATGTGGGAGCCTTCAGGATCGAGCGAGAGCCTGCGGCCGTCGAAGTAGTATTTGCTCTTCTGGCCGGATGTTAGTGTGAAATCCCCGAATTCGAGCGCGCCAAGCTCTTTTGCGCGCTCCAGCAGCCGCTCCGCCCCGGTTCCTGTCTGCACCATCTGCAAATCCTCTCGTCCTGTCCCGTAGAGTCTGTGTTGCTGAATGTAATCCATAACGGGAGCGGTCAGACTATCGCGTACGTCAACGCCGTGAGCAAGCTGTTCTCTCAATTTGGTGGCGCTGATGTCCATCATCGGACCGCGCAAGAACGTTGCGCCGTGCGCCGGGTGCGAGGTTGGAAGATTGCCGTCCCATGATTCGCCCGGTCGGCCAATGACCAGCACTTCGCACATGCCGGGTAGTTCTGATGCACGATGCCAGCGGTCCATCGATAGCGCAGAGTCCGCTCCGAGCACGAGGATGAGCATCACGGCGTCACCGTATTGCCCACGCAGGTCTGTCAGCGTGTCGATGGAGTAGGTTGCGCCCGAGCGAACCACATCAACATTACTGACGGTAATGCCTGCCTCTCCAGCGAAGGCAAGTTCCGTCATGCGTAAGCGGTCCCCAGCAGAGGCTACCGGCGGCATCCCGCGCAGCCAGGGCCTTCCAGCGGGAACCATGAGCAGCGCGTCAAGGTTGCCGTGTTGCAGGGCAAACCGTGCGGTCTCTATGTGACCGAGATGAATTGGGTCAAAGGTTCCACCGAAAACGCCGATGCGCTTCGAGCCAGGCTGGTCGCTGTCAGGTGTGCTCAGTCCCACTCGAACTCCACATCGTCGATTATCACGGTGCTACCGGGCATGACTCCGGCCGCATCCAGATCACGGGTAACGCCAAGATCGCCCAGGCGTTTCTGGAACTGCACAAGCACTGCCCAGTCATCAAGGTTGCTACCGCGCGCAAGGCGTAGCGCCCGCGGGTGAATTATGCGGAACTTGTCATCACCGAGCGTCTCTACTGACCGCGGCCTGTCCACCGGGGCGGGTCTGAGAACCGGGCCTCGGTGATCTGCGAGACCATTGGCAGGGTCAGCGATGGGTCTTGGGATCAGGTTGAGGAGTCTGCGCATCTCCAGGATTAACTGGTCGATACCTGCACGAGTTGCCGCAGATATGAATATCACCGTCGTATCGTCACCGAACGCGGCATGCAGCTCATCGTCCAGCCATTCCTGCTGGTTCTCATCCTCGAACAGGTCGATCTTGTTGACAACGATCATCTGCGGCTTGTCAGCCAGCACTTCACTGAACTGGCGCAATTCTTCGTTGATGGTATGGATGCGCTCTACGACTCCCGGCTCAGCACCGTCAACTACGTGCGCCAGCACGCGTGTGCGCTCAACATGCTTCAGGAACTCGATGCCGAGTCCAACACCTTCGTGTGCGCCTTCGATAAGGCCGGGAATATCCACAACTACGAATGCATCCAATTCGAAGTAGACGACTCCGAGCGATGGCTCCAGCGTGGTGAACGGGTAGTTGGCAATCTTGGGTTTTGCCGCGCTGATGGCAGCGAGGATGCTGGACTTGCCACCGTTTGGCATTCCAATCAGACCGACGTCTGCAAGCAGCTTCAGGTTTAATCGAAGTTCCCGGTGCTCGCCTTCCTCACCGGCCTCTGCGAGCATGGGAACCTGGTTTGTAGACGTTGCAAAGCGAGTATTGCCAAGTCCTCCCTGTCCACCTTTAGCAACAACCAGGCGATCGCCTTCTTTATCAAGGTCGCCGATCAGCACTCCCTTTTTGCTGTTTGTTGTGTCCCAGACCTCTGTGCCAACCGGAACTTCTACAAGAACATCTTCACCGCTATGACCAGATTTCTTGGCAGAACCACCCGGTTCACCAGATGGTGCCTTGAGAACCATCCCACGCTGGAATTTCAGAAGAGTGTTGACTGAATTTGCTGCAACAAAGATGATGCTTCCGCCATCTCCACCATCGCCTCCAGCCGGTCCACCACGAGGGACGAAGGCTTCTCGCCTGAAGTTGACGATGCCGTTTCCCCCATTGCCGGCCTGGACTGTTATTTGTGCTGAATCGATCATGTGGAAATCTTTCTAGGAACTTACGTCTAATTAATCACATGTAATAAGGGCTGTGGGAATGTGGAGACGCAGTTCAGTACCAGTATAAGTCCGGTTGGTGGAAAACCTTGATAGACAGGTGAAACTGGTGCTGTTGATGGGACTGGCCATGTGATGGCCGGGGAGTGTTTGAAGAGTCAACAGGCCGAGTTTTTTACTGCCCCGGAGTTTCACCGGGAGAAAAAGAGATTTCCACCATGTATACCCGTAGTTTTCCACACAGTGTTACGTGCCCGGACTTCAGGATGTCTTAGCAGGGAACGATGCTTTGAAGTGTGATTACAGGCTTCGCAGGTTATCGAGTGATTGCTGGAATTGTTCGAAGGTCAGTTCACCGGAGGCAAACCGGTATCTCAAGATCCGTTCGGCATCGTCCATGTTGTCTGAGTGATACACAGGCACGTGCATTGCGGCTGACTTGAGTGTTAGCCCGGTCAACCAGACGATTGTGCCCCACAACAGGAGCATGCTCATTCCGCCGAACAGCATCCACCAGCCCGACATTTCGTGAAACTCCATCATCATGAGGAACCTCCTCGGACT
The DNA here is from genome assembly GCA_030831265.1 of Chloroflexota bacterium. Taxonomy (GTDB): domain Bacteria; phylum Chloroflexota; class Dehalococcoidia; order Lucifugimonadales; family Lucifugimonadaceae; genus JAJCYX01. Next base: position 194 of record JAURLM010000188.1, on the reverse strand, counting down.
AACGTCCGATTTCCTGACGCGTTCAGCCTAAGGTAGAAGCATCAAGAAGCTGTGGAGGAGTTGTGTTGTGCCTCTGCTGCTGGCCTTCCAGGTGCGGTTGTGAAAGCGACAATAATTGCTCCGAGCGCCATTTCGCGTCCTACGTACGCTGGTTCCAGTCACCACCGTGTGCGTCCCACCGTACCTTCAACTCG
>JAURLM010000187.1 GCA_030831265.1 Chloroflexota bacterium | reverse complement strand
GCTCTATGGCGCATTTGCCCGCGGCCTGTTGGTGCGCGATACATCCTCGCAGGGTTTTGAACAGGCACAAGGCTTGCTGACGGCTGCAGAAATTGGTTGGGGCGCCGACGACCCGAACTTCCGCCAGGTCTTCCTCCACCAGATGTTCCGTGATGCCACTATCGAACAGCTACGGGCGTGCGACACCGTGCAGCGCCATACGATTTCTGGTTTCAACGCCGCCCGCTTTCTGAAGGTTGGGTTTGAAGTCGATGTCCAGGACCTGGCACGCCAGGTGCGTTGTCCGGTGCTGGTGGTCCACGCCCGGGACGATCAGTTGGTGCCGTTAAGTGAAGGCTTGCTGCTGGCCTCGCTGATCCCGGATGCCCGGTTCGTGGCGCTGGATGGCAGCAACCACATTCCGTTTGAGTCCGACCCGACATGGCCGATCTTTCTGGAAGAGCTTCGTGCCTTTCTGCCAGCCGTTCCCTCGGTGCTACCACGCAGTGCCAAGCCGGCGACCATGGCTGGCATTCTGACGCCGCGCCAACTACAGATCCTGCAGGCCGTGGCACGCGGTCAAACGGCCAAGCAGATCGCCCGCACACTGGGCCTGAGCCCGCGCACCGTCGAGATGCATGTCGCCCGGCTGTTCGCAACACTCCAATGCAGCAGCCGTGCCGAGGCTGTGCACAAGGCTAATGAGGCCGGTTTGCTGCTCTGACCTTACCTGCTGCTGCAGGCATTACTACCGTAACCGCTCGTCCAGACAGCAGTAATTCAACGACTGTCGCTGTCTCTTGGCGACAGCGACACTGCTTCCATACCGCTGAAAAAAGACGTCAAACCGGAGGGGCCGTTCGACATCGCAGCACACACTTCCGAGCCCTTTTCGACTGGCTCGGATTTGATTGATCACGAAAGAGAATGATGAAACGTACAGCAATGATGTATCAATGGAAATTCCCGAAATCCGTCGCGGCCCTATTTGCCGTAGCTGCTGTCGCGGTGTTCGCGGGCTGTGCGTCGGTTAGTACGGCAACCGATTCCACGCAACGCACGGAACACTGGGTCCAGAGCGTATCTGGCGCTGATGGCAAGCCGGTTAAAGTCAGTGTCGTTGAGAAGCGGTCGAAGTCGATCGAGACATCTGCATTCGCTAAGTCAGGTAAGGTGGTGGTGTTGGCCCATGGCGCCGGGGTACCGGGAAGCGTTATGTTCGATCTTCAAGTACCGGGTGCATCGGGCACGACTTACTCACTCATGGACTACCTTGCCGGGCAGGGGTTCGACGTCTTTTCCGTCGACTTTCAAAATTACGGCCGGTCCGACAAACACCCCTGCGGACTCTGCGTGACAGCACCGGTTGCCGCCAACGACGTCAATGCCGCCATCGACTACATCATGAAACTGCGCGGCGTGGACAAGGTGAATCTGCTCGGTTGGTCGTGGGGAGTTCCGGTGACGAGCCTTGTCGCCATTCAGCACCCCGAGAAGGTCAGGCGACTCGTCATGTACGCGCCACCTGTGTGGGACAGCCCGAGAGGCAAGGCGCCAACCGATCAGTTCCGTGCCGTCCCGCCGCAGAATATGCGCCAATTGCTTGCACAGGCGCCTGCCGATGCCGTCATGGTCGATGCGCTGGTGAAAGAGAACGCACAGTGGGGAGCAACGGTGCCGAACGGTGTGTTGCTGGATCTCAATACGAAGATGCCGCTGTTCGACCCGAAGAAGGTCGCTGCACCGACGATGGTCATCGTCGGTAGCCTCGACAAGGTTACGCTACCCGCCCATCCGAATCTCCCCGGGTTCTTTGCCGCGCTGCCCAATGGGGATAAACAGATGATCGTCGTGCCGAACGCCGGTCACGCGATGACGCTAGAGAATCATCGCTTCCGCTTTTACAGCGAAGTGGCCAAGTGGTTCAACATCGAATAGCCGTGTTATGACCTGAGGCTATACCTTTCGCTCAGCTTCCAGCCCTCAGCCACTCCCTCGGCGGCATGGGCTTCTTACCGTGCCATAGCCCTGTGGCTTGCGCATTCGAGTTGGCCACTGTCAAGCTCATTGCGCTTGACCCAGTCGTTGAGCGCTTGAGGCACGCAGCCGATCTTTGACGCAATCGATTCAAAGACAGCCCATAACGATGGGTACTCAGCACGGTACTCCTTTACTAAGCATACCGCACATTCACGCACTTCCTGGGAAAATTTGTTTGACTTGTTCATGTCTCCATCTTCTCAAAGTTTGGAGCCTCTGAAGCCTCCTCAAAATCCGGGGTGATTCACCGCCGCGTTCTGCGATCCAATGTGATGGTAAAGCGGTAGACAAATTGAGCACTATGTGGACAGTGAACTCAAATCTGACTGCAGCCGAAAGCCAGGCGCGCAATCCACCGTCCAATAAATAGCATACAGAATGGCATACACAAATAAAAAAGCACCTAAGTGCTTGATTTATATAGCCATTTGGCGGAGGCGGTGAGATTCGAACTCACGAACGGTTGCCCGTTGCCGGTTTTCAAGACCGGTGCAATCGACCACTCTGCCACACCTCCGGAAGGCTGAATTCTACTGTG
>JAURLM010000186.1 GCA_030831265.1 Chloroflexota bacterium | reverse complement strand
TGGCTCGAAAGACGAGATAATAGATGGTATCGGTCCGTGGGGCAGGTCAAGGCTCCCGGATGACGTGGAACTCACGATATATCGTGCTGTACAGGAAGCGTTGAACAACTGTCGGAAACATGCCAGTGCAAGGTCAGTCTGGGTGAAGCTCAGCAACACTGACCTGTCCCTGGAACTGGCCGTGGAAGATAACGGCGTTGGCCTTCCGAAAACTACAGGTGACGCGAACGAAAAACGCCCTGACCAGGGCCTTGGTATCCGCGGACTTACACAACGGGTGGGCGCTCTTGGTGGAACGCTCGCGATATTGCCACGCTCATCCCGTGGTACAGCCTTGATCGTCTCAATACCTCACGAACGGCAGGATGACCGGGCGGCTAGCTGAGGGTGAAATAGGACAGGTGGACTGATGAGTACAGGTACAGAGTCAACAAAAATCTGGCGAACGCTGATTGTGGACGATCACCCGATTGTCCGGCAGGGCATGCGGACGGCACTGGAAAATGCCACCGGCTTTGAGATTATCGGCGAGGCCGACAACGCTGAAGATGCGATCAACGCAGTTGAGATGCTGTACCCGAATCTGTTGATGCTGGACATCCGCATCAAGGGTGGACGCAGCGGTATCGAAGTTGCAAACGAACTGAGGCCGCTGTACCCGAAACTCAAGATCGTGATCCTGACGAACCATGCACAGGAACCGTATCTACGTGCAATGATCGAAGCTGGTGTCGATGGTTACTTGCTCAAGGACACTGCCCCGAGCGAGATAGTCACCGCAGTCAACGCAATCTTGCGCGGTCAGAACGTCTACTCCGAATCACTCGTCAGCAGCCTGCCAACTTCCTACATCCAGAGTGAGGCGACGGATGAACTGTCATCGGTAGAAGCTGAGGTCCTCCAGATGGTCGCAGACGGCGTCACCAATCAGGAAATTGCCGCGCTGCTGAAGATGGATCAGAAAGCCGTTCAGATGCACCTGGCGCGTTCGTTCGCACGCCTTGGTGTGCCTGACAGGGCGGCTGCTATCACGAAAGCATCTGAGCTGGGCATCATTGTCGTCGATGAAGAGGCCGTTTAAGAAGTCCGCACCAAGCCATTATCCAGAAAGTGTGTTTGTGCGTCATCTTAAATTCAACTAACATGCGGGTAAGCCGGTAAACTTTTATCTTCCGGCTGCTGCCCACTGTCCCCGCGGCAAGCGGCCTTTTCCTGCTCATTACTCGGAGCATCTAATCGCCACAGAACTGAACTCGATGTGGCGTTTCAGTTCCTGAGAATGTGCTTTGTTTTCACTATTCAAGACCTGGCGTAACCGTACGCGCGTACTCGACACTTACCTGATCGAATACCTGCAACAGACTTACAAGATGTCTGACGCCGACATCACCAAGCTGGAATTTGTTACTGGTACTGAACAAATAGCCAGCAAATCGGTTGCTCTTTTCCGGGTATACGATCCAGCAAAAACCAAGGAATCGCCCGATAAGATGACCTTCGCCGGGCTGAACAGTCAGCGAGAGACAATCCTCTTTGAAGGCCGGTTCGCAAAAAACGGCAATATTTCAGAGATCAAAGACCTGCGTCGTCAGATGAAGGCGTAACCCGTTCTGTTGCCTTGTCCGTGCCTGCCGACAGGTCGAATTGTGCTCGGTTTGTTCGTCTCGAGATATTGCTGGAATTGCATCCTTTGTTCTCGAAGGTAATCTAATCGAGATATACAGGCACGCAGCTAGCGAGGTTCGATGTGTTCAGGTTTTTGCGCAATCCGGCTGGAGTCCCAAAACCGGAAGACTGTCTGCCGGGACGAACAACTGCGATGCCAACATCGTCAGTTCACTACGTCAACGGCAATCCGATCAAACCTCCGTTCCCCCCACACATGCACACCATCCTGTTCGGCATGGGCTGTTTCTGGGGGGCGGAAAGGCTGTTCTGGCAGGTTCCGGGCGTCTACACCACCGCCGCTGGATATAGCGGTGGAACCACGCCCAACCCGACATATGAGGAGACTTGCACCTCAATGACCGGCCACACCGAGGCCGTACTCGTCGTGTTTGATCCCGCTCTCACCAGCCTGGAAACGCTGTTCAAGGTGTTCTGGGAGAACCATGATCCCACGCAGTACATGGGGCAGGGCAACGACATTGGCAGTCAGTACCGCACCGCCATCTTCACCACTACGCCTGACCAACTGGAAGCTGCAATGCGAAGTCGTCAGGCTTACCAGGCGAAGTTGACCACTTCAAAATTCGGCGAGATCACGACTGAGATTGCCCCGGCGGGTGAGTTTTACTACGCCGAGGAGTATCACCAGCAATACCTCGCCAAGAACCCAAATGGCTACTGCAACCACGGGTTCTGCCAGGTGTCGTACAGCTAGTCAGCTATAGAAGCTGCTAGTCGTCGCCCAGCTGTACCACGAGAATGAGCGAATCCCCGGCGCTGTCAGGAACACGGGTATAGTGGCCCTTGCCAGATATGTCATCTAGCAGGATAAGATCACCTGCCTTGAAAGACCGCTCCTCGCCATCTGAAACAGTGACGTCAAATACTCCCGAAAGTACTGACATGAATTGTCTCGCAGGGGCGGGGTGCCAGGAACCATCCCAACCAGCCCTGGCTTTCAGGAACGATGTCCCCACGGATTGCATGCGCCCGCCTATGAACAGCGGCGGGGCTGGTGGAGCGAAGTCCATCTCCTTCAGATCCACAGTGACTTCGTCGTAATGGCTTTCACCTTCGGAATCGGTGAATATGCGGTGATAGGTGTAGGAACTCAATACGAAACCTCCGAACCTGAAAATCATATGGCGGCCGTAGCAGATCGAAACGGCTCACGCACCAACGCTGGAACTTTTCAGATCTCTACCACCGGCATCTTGGGTTCGTCACCCGTGCCTGGTTTTGTGCGGCGCTTCAGTGGGATTTCTTTCAAAAAGAGCGTTCCAACCAGTGCCAGCAATATCAGCACCAGCGCCATCTTGAAGATGTCTCCGATGGAGTTCGCGAGAGCCACACGTAGAGTCTCAAGGAAATCTGCGCTCAACCTTGGTGCAGCATCACCAGCACTTGCGAACGCCGCGTTCAACTGGTCGAGAGCATTCGGGGCCACCAGTGCGTTTGGTGATTTTGCAAGCTGGTTGAGCACTTCGGAGCCGAGAACATTCTTAACTTCAGCAGAGACATTTGCATCAACGTTGTGCGAGAACCGGTTCGTCAGTACTGTGCCGAATATCGCCAACCCCACGCTTCCTCCAATTGACCGGAAGAACTGTGTCGATGATGTCGCCACGCCTAGGAACTTGTAGTCCACGGCGTTCTGCACGGCAATCGTAAATAGCGGGAAGGTAGTGCCAAGGCCAAAACCCATCACGATTGCACCGGTAAGCGCGGTAGCTCGGCCCGTGTCAGCGGAGATGGTCGACAGTAGGCCAATACCTGCGGACATGATTATCAGCCCGATCACGCCCTGTATCCGGTAACGACCACCGGTACGGGACAAGACCTGGCCTGACAGGGCAGCACCGGCCACAATTCCCAGCATCATAGGTGTCAGGAAACTGCCGCTGGCTGTGGCAGAGTCACCAAGCACACCCTGGAACATGAGCGGGATGAACGTGATTGCTCCGAACATGGCGAAACCTGTCAGGAAGATCACTATCATCGAAACAGCGACGACTCGGTTCTTGAAGATGATGAACGGCAGAATGGGGTCTTTGGCGTGTAATCCCCACCAGACGAATGCAGGCAGCGCCACTGCGGAGACTGCGAACATGGCTATGACCCGTGCTTCCGTCCAGTGGTTTCCATTGCCACCGATAGAAATGGCCAGTAGCCCCGGGACAATGCCCAACACCATGAGAGCCGCACCAACCCAGTCAATACGCCTCCTGTGAGAGGGCTTTGAATGAGGGAAGAACCGGATGAACATCAGCACTACTGGGATTCCAAGAGGAATGTTGATGTAAAAGATCCAGTGCCATGAAAGGTGGTCTGTCACGAATCCACCAATTGTCGGGCCAAGAACGGATGAGATGCCGAACATGCCTGCGATGATGCCCTGGTACTTGCCACGCTCGGACGGTGGGAACAAGTCTCCGATGGTCACGAAAGACAGTGCCATCATCGTGCCGCCGCCAAGTCCTTGCACAGCACGCGCCACAATCAACTGGTCCATTGTCCCGGATAGTGCGGAAAGCACCGAGCCGCCGAGGAACACGACGATACCTGCCACGTACAGCCACTTGCGGCCGTATACGTCAGCGACGGAACCTGCGAGTGGTACAACGCTGGTACTTGCGACGATGTATGCGGTGGTGATCCATGTGAAACGGTCGAATCCACCGAGGTCAGCGACGATGCGTGGGAGTGCAGTTGCCACGATGGTCTGGTCAAGCGATGCCAGGAACATTGCCAGCATCACGCCGCCAAGGGTAAGCATCACCGCACGGCGCGGCAGGTCTGGTGCTTCCCATTCAGTTCCTTGAACCGACGATGGTTTAGCGCCCGAACGGGAAACTGGTGTGGACTCGTCCATTCGGTGGTCACAACTCCCAAGGCTAGGTGAAAAGTCATCAACCACAGTACATCTGCGAATCGAGAACGGTGCGGTGAATTTCGCTGCTTAAAGTACCGTTATATGCGTACCAGCGAGATTCACATCAAGTCATCAGCTTTCTGGAACCGAACGGTGGCGGTCGTGCCGCTGCCATCCACACTGCTCAACTCCAGGTTGCCTTTCAGGACTTCTGCTGCCCGCCGCGCTATTGCAAGGCCCAGGCCAGTGCCACCGGTTTGCCTGCTGCGAGCTTTGTCCACCCTGTAAAACCGATCAAAAACGCGCTCTAGGTGGTGTTGCGGAATCCCCGGTCCGTTGTCACTGATACGTACCGATGCTGAACTGCCCGACGTATCAAGTATGACGCTAACCGTGCCGCCATCGTGGCTGTATTTGACCGCGTTGTCCAACAGGGAAAGGATGATTAACCTGACCAGTACGCCGTCTCCCTGGATATCGATGGGCTCTGTTGTACCGGCATGTTCCAGGGTGATGCCGCGGGTGGCAGCCAGTGGCGCTACGGCTTCGCAGGCACTGTCGAGCAGGGCTGAAAGATTCACAACTTCGCCGGGCATCTTTTTCGCTTCGAAATCCAGCCTGGCCATCTCAAGTAGCTTGGAGATGAGCGCTGCCATATAGGCGCTCTCTTTGCGAATACCGGACAGCATTTCGCGGTCATCCGGTGCCATATCAGGGCCTGTCATGTCCTCAAGCGCTTCAGCATTGGCGCTGATGATCGCAAGCGGAGTCCTGAACTCATGGGCAGCGTCGGCAACAAACGCCTTCTGACGTTCGAAAGCTGCACTGACGGGCCGCATAGTCCTCCCTGCGAGAACATATCCAGCTCCACCGGCGAAAAGCAGCCCGGTGGCTCCAACTACAAGAAGAACGTTGCGAAGAGTAGTGACGATCTGGTCCTGCGCCTGGCGAGACTCCGCAAGCTGTACGGCAGCAATGACATCTCCGGATACGCCTGTTATTGGCTGGCTTACCACCCTGATGGAACCGTTGTCACCGTGAACAGTCGATATGTGCTGATGACCGGCCAGCGCTGTCTGGATACTGCTTTCTACCGGTAGTGGAGACGGTAGATCTTCGCCGGGTAACAAGGTCTCACCCGTTGCGAACGTCAGGATGATGTCAACTGGCGGGTCACGCCTTGCGAATAGCCGTGAGTCGAACCGGCCGCCGCCGACGCCTACAATTGGCCGAGAGCCTGGTAGCGCTATTGATGGCCCGGAACCGAAAGGTCGTTCCACCGATGATTGGAACGATTCTGCAAATGCGATGAGGTCACGGTCAGCCTTCTGGTTGATGACACGTTGGGCAACGAAAAATGTGGTTGCCAGTAGCGCTACCACGACAACCGCGACGACGGCGACGTTTGTGAGTGTCAGTGTTAGCCGGACGCGTCCTAGCATCGTTATCCGCCTCCCAGCGCGTAGCCGTAACCGCGCACTGTTCGGATCAGCTGCCTGGGTTCATCCGTGTCGATCTTCCGCCGCAGGTAGTGGACGTACGTGTCGACAACATTCGATTCGCCGTCGTAGTCGAACCCCCAGACCTCATCGAGAATCTTTGCACGGCTCAGGACATGCGTGCTGTTGCGGCATAGGAACTCCAGCAGTCTGAACTCAGTCGTCGTTAACTCGATGCGCCGGTCACCCCGGCGTGCAGTGTGCCTCAGGAGATCGACTTCAAGGTCCTCGCAGCGCAGCATCGTGTCTTCAACACTTTCGCCTGCACGCCGGCCAAGTGCGCGCACTCTTGCCAGCAACTCTTTGAAGGCGAACGGTTTACCGAGGTAGTCATCTGCACCGGAATCAAGCCCGTTGACCCGGTCATCCACGTCGCTCAGCGCGGTAAGCATCAGGACGGGCGTTTTCACACCTGCCGCCCGAATGGCCTTGCAGACCTGGAAGCCGTCAAGGATAGGCAACAGCACATCAAGGATTACTACGTCGTGTTCGCCGGTAACCGCCTTGGAAAGACCGGTTTGACCGTCAGGAGCTTCGTCCACGACATGTCCCTCGCGTTCAAAAACGCGGAGCATTGTCTGCCGTATTCCGGGTTCGTCTTCGACTATAAGCACTCGCATATCGCATAAGTTTCGCGCTGCGTTGTGGAGAAAGTATTGGAGCTTTCCAATCTATCTCCAAAGCCAGCTT
>JAURLM010000185.1 GCA_030831265.1 Chloroflexota bacterium | reverse complement strand
GAAGTTGAGGGACGAACTCCTCAACCGGGAGATCTTCTATTCATTGAAGGAGGTGCAGGTACTGACGGAGAGCTGCGACGGGAGTACAACCAGGTACGGCCGCATAGCTCACTAGGCTACAGACCGCCAGCTCCAGAGGTCATCAAGACCGCACCTGAACTGGCTCGAAAGACGAGATAATAGATGGTATCGGTCCGTGGGGCAGGTCACGATGTCATCCGCTGGTTTGGCGAGCGCGACAAGATCTTCAACGTCCACTTCCGGAACATCAAGGGTCGCAAGCTGGCGTTCGAAGAAACGTTCCCTGATGAGGGTGACGTGGACATGGTGCGGGCTGCGAAGACCTATCGGGATGTCGGTTACCGGGGCATGCTGATGCCTGATCACGCACCGAAGATTTCCGGCGAAAACGCCGACTGGGTAGCGTTCGCTTACTGCTACGGGTACATTCGCGCCGTGCTGCAGTCGATCGACGCTCTGGAGGACTGAGCGGGCGGCCCTGCTTGAGCAGGGCGCAAATATAGATGACGTGCAGGTGGTGCTGACATGCTTTTTTCAAAAATTGCGGTGATGCTTGCTGTGCTGCTCTCGGCGTTAGCCGTTGCATGCGGATCTGATTCGAAACCCGACGCAGCACCAACCGACGTTCCAGACACAATCGGCTCAATAGTCGTTCGCACTGGCGAAAACTTCACCGTGGATTCCTTCGCAAATAACGGCTTCAAAAAGTCGAAAGAGTTCTCGACAGAAACCGTCCCGGAATCCACGGCGATCTGGTACGGGTTTTACAGCCAGCGAGACATCGAAATACGGTTCTATCCAACGCATGAACTTGCGATCAGCGCGGGTGTCGAGTCTGCTTCTGAAGCAGTAGGACGCTCACCCAACTCGAACATCGGCGGTGGCATCATCACCTCGGCCGGGAACCGCACGCAGTACAACGACTACCTAGTCGCCGGAAACGCGGTGATCCTCTGCCAGACAGACATCACTCCATGCAAGGAACTGGTCGACAACATCCCGCCCGGTGGCTAGCCGTTAATCAGGATGCTTAAACCTGTCACCGCAAACGATTCTGTCATCCTGACCGCAGCGGAGCGATGACAAAACCCGTTACGTCGTGACGTAGTCCACGCTGTTCAGGATCAGGCGCTGGAAATTCGGGTGAAGCTGGCTTGAACCGGTGTGGCCGAGCGCAATGTTCGCAACCTTGCCCTTGCCAACCTTGAACGACCAGCCAAGCGGCTTGTTCTCACCCTCCACGACGCCATGCATGAACACGTCGATGCCCGGCTGGATATCCAGCCCGCAGTAGCACTCGTCGTAGGTCCAGAAGTCGGAAACACCCTTCGCCAGCGGGTGATTCGGGTTATCGATAAACACTTCGAACCAGCCAAATGGCGGGTGCCAGCTTGTGCCAAGAACCCAGCCACCGCCAGTGAGCTTCTTCATGTCAGCCCAGTCCGGGCAGGAGGCCGCTGAAATGTGTACCGAAACCAGCCCGCCACCATTGTTCACGTAGCTCTTCAGGCCGTCACGCTGGCTGCCAGAAAGGTCATTCTCCGTCGCAGGCTGTCGCAACGTGTTGAGCACAATCGCATCGAAGCCGTCCAGCGACCCCGCAAGCTCTGACGCTGATTCAGAAACAGTCACATCATGCCCTGCCTCTTCGAGAAATCTTGTCAGGACAGGCGTCGTCTCTTCGTATGGGTGCTTTCCGCCGGTAATAAGAAGCAGTTTCATGGCGAGACTCCGGTAAGTAATGCTTGTGATTCAGGAAACAACCGCGGCTGTGTTTGGCAGCCCGACAGCGGCAGCATCGTATCAGCTTCTGATAACACCGGAACGCCTTCTAAGCGTCCATCGCTGATGCGCGGCTAGCTGTTGTAGTTTCAACAGGGATCTGCGCACTATCCGCTGCGGTACTGGACCCGTACAACTCTTCCCATCGCTCTCGAGTTATCTCCATGAGATGAAACTCGTAACCGTCCTTTCGGACAGAGCGTTGGAACATAAAGCCAGACTTCTCGAACGCTCGCTGTGCACGGGTATTGTCCGAAAGTGTGTGCAGGTAAATGCGCTCCAGCCATGTGCTGGTGAAGATATAACGCAGCATGGTTTTCACTGCATCTGTGCCGTAACCCGCGCCCCAGTAGTTGTGATTGCCGATCATGATCCCAAGCTCTGCCTCGGCGCGCTCGGTATCAATGTCGTAGTACATGCAGTTGCCAATATGCACGCCGTCCAGCGTGTCAACCGCAAGGCGAACAGACCGCGGGGAAGGAAATTGCAGGTCATCCCGGTGATACCGCATGTATTCACGCAGGGTGATCGTGATGGGACGGGTGGCGTCAAGACGGGCCAGTTCTGGATCAACGCGCCAGCGGTAATCAGCCTCAGCATCTTCCATCTGCTTCGATCGGAGGATCACGCTCTCCCCTTCGATGCGGATGTTCCGGGCATCAGCAGGTGGTTCCTTCATGAAGGGCCACAACTTTTTCCACGTATCTTTTCTCATCGGTGCTGAACTGTGCTGCTGGTGAAAACTCGCCTGGAAAGTCCCCGAAAGCCCACGGAGGTTCGGTCTTACTCCTGTTGAGAGTACCGTACCTCATACGATACACACAGGACAAATGGTTCCGCAGGTTTGCCCAAACGTCCCGTGTATGTGTTCATCCCGGAATTCCTCCGGTACACAGAGCGGCCTCGGAACCACAATAATCAACCGTGTTCATCACAAGTCCCACATTAAATACGAGCAATACGGCGTGGTAAGCGCGAACCTATACAGATGCGTCCGAGATATCACTACTGCGGCGACGTGGTATACATGCCATGTTGTCTCAGAAGTGGTGCGCCGAAATCCGTCGCGAGGGGGTAGAATCTCCGCCGGAGTGAAAGACCCTGAGCAGAAATAGTAGATACGGCAGGGAATAATTGCTGAGAGAAGACTTCGTCATCAGGTTTGCCGGTGAGGGTGGACAGGGACTTGTAACGTCCGCTGACGCTCTTGCCCGTGCAGCGGTCCGAGCCGGTTATTACGTACAGACCTTTTCAACCTTCCCGTCCCAGATCATGGGAGGGCCTGCATCTTCGCAGGTGCGCATATCCACGACACCGGTGATGAGTAACGGTGACAACGTGGACATCCTCGTCGCCCTTAACCAGTACGCATACGATCACCACAACGGCGATCTCGGTGCGGATGGCGTGACGATCTATAACGCCGAAGAATTTGAACTTCCGGCCGGCGGTCACTACTTCGGCATGAAGGCCGACGAGCTTGCCAAGTCCACAGGCAACGCACGTGCTGCTAACATGGTGACAATCGGTGCTGTAGCCGCCCTGATGGAATTCCCACTCGGTGAGATCGACGCATATATCACGGAGCGGTTCTCCCGTGGACGTAAAGGCGATGATGAGATCATCACGGCGAACATCGAGGCGGTACGCCTGGGTAAAGGCGTAGCTGATGAATCCGGCTTCAAAGTAGGTCAGCTCGCCCCGGCCACTCACCCTGACTATGACCAGATCATGATTACTGGTAACGCTGCCGTTGCACTTGGCGCAGTTGCCGGAGGCCTGGATTTCTACGCCGGATACCCGATATCACCAGCCACCACCATCCTCGTCTGGATGGAAAACAACCTTGTTGGCAAGGACCGCTTCACTTACCAGGTATCATCGGAAATTGAAGCGATCACCACCATCATTGGCGCCGGTTACGCGGGCAAGAAGGCCATGACGGCCACCGCCGGCCCCGGCATCGCACTCATGTCCGAAGGCCTTGGCCTTGCGTGGATGGCAGAGATTCCGTGCGTGGTCGTCAACGTCCAGCGTGGTGGTCCTGCGACCGGTCTACCGACCAAGTCTGAGCAGTCTGACCTGTTCGCCTGCATGCACCCGGCACACGGCGACGTGAAGATGCCGATTCTTGCACCGGGGTCAGTCGAAGAATGTTTCTATGCCGGTGCACTTTCAGTGGCATGGGCTGAACGCTACCAGGGACCGGTTATTCTCATGTCTGAGTTCGGTCAGGCCGAGCGCGGTGAGAACATCCGCAAGCCTGACGTGAGCAAGGTCAAACAGGAATCTCGTTCCATCTACCACGGCGATAACGGATACAAACGCTACGTCTCGTGGGACGGCACAGGACCGCTGCCACCAATGCCAATCCCCGGCGGCCCCGGCGCATACGTCGCCAATGGCTCTGAACATGATGAAATCGGTGACACCACTCACCGCCCTGAGCACCATGTCCGGCTCACCCACCGCCGCTTCGCAAAGTTGAACCTGCTTGACGACGCACCCTACGAGATAGAAGGCGACTCAAAGATCGCAATCATGCCGTGGGGCTCATCGAAAGGCCCGGCACGAGAAGCCTACGAGCGACTAAAGGCCGAAGGCGTGGACGTGAGCTGGCTCTACTCGGTTGCGCTGAACCCGCTCCCGAAAGAGATTCTTGAGCAGCTCAAGCAAAAAGACCTCGTAATCGTCCCTGAACTCAACTACCAGGGCCAGTGGTCAGCATTGCTGCGGATGGAAAGCATCAAAGCCGTATCGGTAACCCAGTACACAGGACTACCATTCAAGCCAGGTGACCTCGTCACGCAGATCAAGCAGAAGCTTGCTGAGACGCAGAAGGCAGGAGCAACCCGATGAGCGTACGAAACCCGGAATACGACTTTTCCTGGTGCCCCGGATGCGGAGACTTCGGTGTCCGCCGGGCGCTTGAGTGGGCACTGGAGGACTTCACCTCCACCCACGAAATCCCCCACAACAACAACGTGGTCATCGCTGGCATCGGTTGTTCGGGGAACATGGTTCACCTGCTGGAAGGCGATCAGCCCTTCGGCGTTCACGGCATTCACGGCCGCACACTTCCAATGGCGTTCGGTGTCAAAGCCGGTCGACCCGAAATAAACACGGTTGTCGTCGCCGGTGACGGAGACTTTTTGAGCATCGGCGCAGAGCACATTGGCCCTGCTGCCCAGCGCAATCTGAACATAACCTGTGTCGTCATGGACAACGGTGTGTACGGCCTCACCAAAGGTCAAAGCTCACCTACCAGCCAGTTTGGGGCAAAGACCAGTTCCACCCCTTTTGGCAAGATAGAACAGCCGCTCCACCCGCTCAAGTCCTACATGACAATGGGCGTCTCGTACATCGCATCGCACTACTCCAGCAAGCCTCGTGACCTGGCGAAGGTCATCAAGGACGCAATGGATCACCCCGGCTTTGCCATCGTCCACGTCCAGTCCCCTTGCACCACCTACAACGACACTTACGACATCCTGAAGGGTGACCGTAAGAAAGGGATTGCGGGTACGGCATGGATTGTTGAGGACGACCACGACGCAACGAGCCGCCAGGCAGCGAACGAGTTGCTGGAGCGGCCGGGTGTACCGCTGGGCGTCATCTACCGTGAGCTTCGCCCCACGCTGGAAGACCAGCAGGAAGTTCTCCGCAAAGAGCACACGTCACGGTCAGTAGCGGCTCTTGTGGACAGCTACTCGGTCTAGGGCTGGGCGAAGTCGCATGGTAATCGCTTAGTACTACTCGGGCGCATCGCGTTGAGCGATGTACCCGGCTAGTGCTTCGCGCAGAGCGACTCTGCCGCGGTGTAGCCGGGCCTTGAGTGCTGATACGGAAATCTCCAGCACCTCGGCGGCTTCTTCGTTGGAAAGCCCCTGCACATCGCGCAGGACTACTGCGGTTTGCAGATCTTCTGGCAGGTCGCTAATTGCAGACTGGATGCGCTTGCCAAGTTCAGCGTTCACCGCGGAGGCGACGGGAGACTGCGTCCAGTCTGTCGTTGGCACATCTGGCTGCGCGTCCTCGGAGACAGTCATCTCCCGGCGGCGTTTGTCTTTGCGAAGCCGCATCAGTGCGGCGTTCACCGTGATGCGGTAGAGCCACGTCGTAGGCTGTGCATCACCACGGAAACGATCCCTTGCGCGGTATGCCGAAATGAACGCGTCCTGGGCAACCTCTTCAGCATCATGCTGATTGCCCATCATCCGGTAGGCAACGTTGTAGACAAAACCTGCGTGCTCTTCAGCTAGCTGAGCAAATTCCTGGTCGTTCATTCTCGGTTGAGGACGACTCTCCACGCGTCCGTTGATCTACGCAGTCCCATCAAGCAGCGTTTGCCAGTAAAAGGTTTGTGCGACAACTGATTCACCATAGCAGACACCAGTATCCGAGTTTGCACGGTGCAGGAAGAATCTCGCTGGCCTGCCATGCATCTTATTAATGCGATACCCTATGCGAAGGTTCGAAATCAGGCAGTTGCACGATCAATTTACCTGGCACACTGCCAACTAAGGATCTACTACGGTGAGTTCTACATCACGTTCATGGTTGAATCGTTTATTGCGGAGGTCCGGCAAAGCTGGATCTGCCGGACTCAACCCATGCGACGACCCTGATAGTTCGTCTGACTGTACGGAGGTCCGAGAAAACGCATCGGACTACATCGATGGTGATTCCGCTGTGTCACTGGCGCAGCGGGTGAAGAATCACATTGGCCTGTGTGATGACTGTGACGGCTGGGTGAAGTCACTAGCCACCACCGTCGGCCTTACAAGGCAACTTCCACAGGAAGAAGTTCCAAATTCGCTGAAGCAGAAAATTCGCAGCATCCCCAAAAGCGAATAACCTGCACCAATATGTGAAATGAATCAGGCGGGCCCGGGTGTAAACACCCGGGCCCGCCTGATTCATAAACACTATTGCAGAATATCGCTATACGAATGTTGATGCTTCGTCGGCTCTTCTATCGTTGGAACATGCTGTTCCTGCGTACCCAGCCTTCGGTGATGGTAGACCGTGCTGTGCAACAGAATCGCTATTCCAAGTCCGGTAATCCCGAAAACTACGACAGGTTCAACTGGAG
>JAURLM010000018.1 GCA_030831265.1 Chloroflexota bacterium | reverse complement strand
TTATCAATGCTTTAAGCGTTCTTATGCAGCACGCTTCTGGGAGCCGTCCGAACCCTGGCTCCGGTTAAAGTCCTCAACGATCTCAGTGAGCGAGCCAGCCATCTGGCTCAGCGTTTCGGATGAAGCGATGAGCTCTTCGATCTGAGCGCTCATCTCCTCGGACGAGGCAGACATCTGCTCCGCCGCAGCGCTGTTTTCCTGTGCCACAACTGCGACACCTTCAACCAGCGTTCCGACTTCACCGGCCTGGGCAGTCATCTGCTCCGAAGCCGCTGAGTTGCGTTCAACAACCGAGCCAACTTCGTTGATGATGTTGACCATACGCTCAGCGGAGCTAGACATGGAGTCCGCCGCCGAAGCGATGCCGTTAATCTGCGACAAAACGTTGCTGACTGCGTCGTTGATACGATCCAGGGCCTTACCCGCACTGTTGGCGAGTTCTGACCCACGAGTAACTTCCTGGGTACCCTGCTCAGTCGCCTGTACAGACTCCCGGACACCCGTCTGAACGGTCTCAATCAGTGCGGCAATCTCAGATGTAGCCTGTGATACACGTTCAGCCAGTTGGCGAACTTCATCAGCAACAACTGCGAATCCGCGACCTTGCTCACCTGCACGGGCTGCCTCGATAGCAGCGTTAAGCGCCAGCAGGTTTGTCTGCGCAGCGATGTCGTCAATCACGGAAACGATCTTGCCGATCTCTGATGACCGCTCACCAAGGTCGTTCACACGTTCGGCCACGGTCTGGACAGCCTGGCTGATCCGTTCCATGCCTGCGACAGTCTGCGAAACCATGTCGGTACCGTTTCCGGCAGCTTCATTGGCTTCACGTGCGGCTTCAAGGACTGCAATGGACGATTCAGAAACGGTGCTCGCACCCTGTGCAACTTCGTTAACCACCTCAGTAGCAGTCGAAACGCTTGATGCCTGCTCCTGGCTGCCCTGGGCAATCTGCTCGATAGCAGAGTTGAGTTCACGCAGTGACTGTGTAATCTGCTGCATGCTCTCAGCCTGGCTGGTTGCACCCTTGGCTACGTCCTGTGATCCGGCTGCAATTCCCTGCGTTGCCTGGCCAGCCTGCTCAGCAGCGTTGCTCATCTGCTGTGACGAGTCATTCAGCGAGGTTGCGGTGTCACCGACCTTGTCGATAACAACTTTTAGCTGGTTCAGAAGACCATTCACGTACTCGTCCATGATGACGGCCTGGTCAAATGTCAGCAGCTTTGCAATTGCGTTGGTGGCCTTCGTACCGGCCCCGCGGCGCAGCTTTAGCTTGCTGCGAACCATTGGGTACAGCAGTTCCGTGTACCACTGGTAGGAGGCGATGTACCACTCGGGAGTGACACCGATACGAGCGTGCAATCCGCCAATGTGCTGGCGCATTGCAACGTACTGGGCGTCCAAAACTCCCTCAAACAGGGACTTCAGTTAACCGGCCTGGGCACCTTCAAGAGTCCGTCGGTTCGAACCGGCTTTCTCAATGATGCGCAAGAAGCCCTGCTGGTTGAACTGCTTGTCATAGAACTTCTTGACGAAGCCTTCTGCAATTGAATCAGCCCATGGCTTGAGGCTCTTCAGCAGTTTTGCGTCAGACTCGGTGAATTCAAGATAGTCGAGTCGCGCCTTGAACTCGGACATGTTCAGTTTTGAGGTATCGAACCTGTTGTCACCCAAAGTTACCGTCCAGTCGTCGCTAATTGATTTCAGCGGAAAAATAGGTCGCAACAGAGTGCATGCCGTGGGCAGGAGCATCCGTATGAACGACGACAGATGCCATAACACCACGCAGCGTCGCTCTGTCCTACGAAGGCACAAAGTAACTGCTCGGTAACTGTCACCTGACCATACATTTGTATCTCGCGGCACCATCACGAAAGCATGAGGAATACTCACGTCCCATCGCGTAATATCACCTATCTTTCAGGCTGCACCTGTAATGACCGGTTAGGATAGAAACGGCTTTTGCCTGTTCACAGCAAGAACGCGACAACAAGACAGCATCCTCCCTCCAGGAATTGTCCGTGCACAAATCTATCGACCCACGGGTCTCACGCTCGAAAAACAGGATTCTCGAAGCCGCAGCAGACATCCTGACGCGCCACGGTGCGCAGTCAGCCACCATTGAACGCATTGCGTCACATGCAGGGGTCGCGCGCACCACGGTTTATCGCCACTGGGAGTCTCGCGGGCAACTGTTGATGGACGCATTCGAAATGCTGACTGCACCCGCACCGGAACCTGCGACGAATAATCTCCGCTCCGGGCTGATTACCGTGCTGGAGGAACTTGGGTGGGCGCTCACCAGCTCAAAGCGTGCTCGTATGCTGCCAGCGTTGATTGATGCCGCCGAGCGCGACGCCGAAGTGGCGGAACTACAGACGAGACACACGCAGATGCGCCGGGAGCCGATGAGGAAAGTCATCGCATCGGCTATCGAGCGCGGGGAACTCCCGGATGACCTCGACCTCGAAATTGCCCTCGACCAGTTGAGCGGCCCGTTGTTCTATCGTCGGCTTGTCACGCACCGTCCAATCACCACGGAATTCCTTGCCCACCTGGTCGACAGTGCGATAGCAGGCTGGAAAAAAGCTGGCCAGTAGTCCCTGCAAAGCCCGGTGGGGCATCTACAACCCGGCTGCGGCGGCAAAGCGTGGGGCGGATCAACTCGGCGAGGCGATCAACGCCTTCGCAAAGGCGAACCGGGATTTCGTCGCCGCAGGGTCTAACGCTGAAACCAAAGCACGGCAAATCATTGACGACGCCCGGTCTCAAGTAGCCAACACACCGCAGATTGACCAGTTGACACTCAGCGATCTTGAGTACGACATCGGCTCATGGCTCGAAGAACACCGCGTAGCGGAAGCATGGATGATCGCCAACGAACTGGCGGCAGCAGGCTACACGAAAGAAGAATTGGAAACGCTGACGACGCAACTGGGAATGGACGTCCCCGGACCTCTTGCTTGTCTCATCGCCAGCACAATCTCAGTCACAAGTCTCTTATCAGTG
>JAURLM010000184.1 GCA_030831265.1 Chloroflexota bacterium | reverse complement strand
GGGCGCGGACCGCCACCGAGACCTCGGTGGCCTCAACATCGGCTACGTGGCCGAGTTGATGGAGCAATACCAGTCCGATCCCACGACCGTTCCTCAATCTGATCAATCGATAATCTCTGGCAAGCCTGTCAACACCGCGTACCGGAATGGCAACGGTAACGGGCATCATGCCCAGCAAACTGCACGCGTATCTTCGGCTTTGGATGCCGAAACGTTTGACCGGCTCGATCGGTACGCTGACGCTGTACGTGACTTCGGATACAGGGCGGCGCACCTTGACCCACTGGGAATCTCACGCACGGCTGAACGCCTGATGATGCCGGAAACCCACGGTGTGTCAGAGGCAGACCTGAAAGTACCGGCACGGGAAGTTGCGGTTCTTTCTGAGTACGCAAGGCCACTGCCATATGATGCGACGGCTGCGGACATAATTACTGAACTCAAGCACACGTACTGCGGGACCACGGGTTACGAATTCGCACATGTCCGAAGCCTTGCTGAGCGTCAATGGCTCCGGACACAGGTTGAAACCCGGGAAGCCGTGTTCCTTTCCGATCAGCAGAAGCATTACCTGCTTGAACTGCTGACTAGGGCGGAATCGTTTGAACGGTTCTTGCACCGGGCGTACCCGGGGCAACGCTGGTACAGCCTCGAAGGGCTGGAATCACTGATCGTCCTGCTTGACCAACTGGTGCTCTACGCCTCGCACACCGAAATCGACAACGTTGTGCTCGGTATGGCCCATCGCGGTCGTCTGAACGTCCTCGCGCACATCTTCGACAAACCGTACGCTGACATCATCGCCGGATTCGCCGAAGGTCATTTCACCCAGCTTGCCACACTTGAAGCATCTGGCTGGCTGACAGACGTCAAGTATCATCAGGGCGCCAGGCTTGATCGCGACGTGGACGGCGACGGCACTACGGATATTCGCCTGCAGATGCTGCCAAATCCGAGTCACCTTGAGATGGTGGACCCGGTCGTGGTCGGAGTAGTCCGCGCCATGCAGGACGTAGCCGGAAGCATCTCAGCAGCAATGGGCATCATTGTTCATGGTGATGCAGCGTTCGCGGGGCAGGGCGTAGTCGCTGAGACTTTCAACCTTGCTCAACTTCCGGGATACCGCACCGGTGGTTCGATTCACGTTATCGCCAATAACCAGATCGGTTTCACCACCGAGCCCAAGGACGGTTTCTCCACAGAGCACGCCTCAGACGTGGCTCGCGGATACGACATTCCGATTATTCACGTCAACGCAGATGACATTGGCGCATGTGTCGCAGCAGCCGAGCTTGCCATCGCATACCGCCAGAAATTCGGTAAGGATTTCCTGATAGACCTCGTTGGCTACCGACGCTTCGGCCACAATGAAAACGACGAGCCCGGATTCACCCAGCCACTGATGTACCGAAACATCGAAAAGCACGCCACGGTACGTGAGATATGGGCGAAGACTATCGTTGAAGACGGCACGCTTACGGCAGCCGAAGTCGACGCTATGCCAGTGGAATTCACGGGAAATCTCCAGTCGATCAAACAGACAATCGATTCCGAGCTTGCCGACAAACCTGCTGCTCCCCCGGATCTTGGACTGAGCATGAACCGGTTCCGAGGACTTGAACACGCTGATTCAGCGGTTCCGCTGGATGAACTGAAGAGCATCAACAAGCACATCAACACGCCCCCACAAGGATTTACGCCTCACCCGACGATTGCCCGGCTGCTGTCACGACGCCGAACTGCTCTCGACAACGGGGTGAGCCACATCGACTGGGGACACGCTGAAGCTCTTGCTATGGGATCGATCCTCAACGATGGCCATGACATCCGGTTTACCGGCCAGGATGTCCGACGCGGGACATTCAGCCACCGCCACGCGGCGCTGTTCGACTACGAGACAGGCACTCCGTGGGTAGCCCTTGATGGCTACGGCAAGTCACATTTCTGGATAAACAACAGCCCACTGTCTGAAGTGGCAACTGTCAGCTTTGAACAGGGCTACTCAGTCGCCTCATCGCAATCACTCGTTATCTGGGAAGCGCAGTTCGGTGACTTCGTGAATAACGCACAGAGCGTGATTGACGAAATGATCGTGTCAGCCAGAGACAAGTGGAACCAGGAATCTGGTCTCGTCATGTTGCTGCCACACGGTTATGAAGGCCAGGGCCCAAACCATTCTCACGCCCACATTGAACGGTTCCTTGCCCTTGCCGCAAAGAACAACATAAGAATTGCCTACCCAACCACCGCAGCGCAGTACTTCCACCTGCTCCGGTCACAGGCCGCAATGCTCCAGGAAGAGCCGCTGCCATTGATCGTGATGACAGGTAAAAGCCTGTTGAGGCATCCACTGGCATCAGCGAACGCCAAACAGTTGAGCTCAGGTGGGTTCCGTCCGGTGATCCGTTACCAGAAACCCGGAATGAAGCTGGAAAACGTGACGCGCGTTGTGCTGTGTACCGGCAAGGTATTCGTCGATGTGGTCAGCCACCCCGAATTCGAGAAGGCAGACAACCTGTCGATCATACGATTCGAGGAGCTATATCCGTTCCCTGCCCAGCATCTTGAGAAAGAACTCAAGAAGCTGCCAAACGCAACAGAGTTCATCTGGTTGCAGGAAGAGCCGCAGAACCGTGGCGCATGGTCATTTATGCGACCTCGGCTACAACGCAGCCTGCCGGAAGGCACCAGGATCAAGTACGTTGGCAGGCCCGCTACTCCAAGCCCTGCTGAAGGGTCACACTGGCTTCACAAGATGCAGCAAGAGCATCTCGTGAAGGTGGCTATTGGCATAGAGGAAGCAATTTCAGCCTTCGTTTAGGCTTCAAGTGAAAATCGCCTTCTAGTTCGCAAATTCATTGAAGGTTCAGTAAGTAACGTCCGGTCCATCGCATCACGGGGAGAAATCAAAGTGTCGGTCGAAATCAAAGTTCCACAGATGGCAGAATCCGTTGTCGAAGCCACGGTGGGCACATGGTTAAAGTCTGAGGGGGAGGCTGTGTCTCCTGGCGAGGTGGTCCTGGAGCTCGAAACCGACAAGGTGAACCTTGAGGTAACGGCTGAAACTGCCGGAGTCCTGGAGAAAATCATCGCAAACACCGGTGACACGGTCGTCGTTGGTGATCTACTCGGTACAGTGGCAGAAGGGGCCTCCCCGACCGCTACGCCGACACAGGCAGCGACCGCACCTGCGCCAGCGGCTGAGACTGCACAGCAGCCTACTACAGCCAGTGCAGCCGGCGCCGATTCCGCTCAGAACGCAACCCCGGTTGCAAAGCGACTGGCAGCAGCTAAGGGTGTGGATCTCAATGCGGTCACAGGCACCGGCCCTCACGGGAAGATCACCAAGGAAGATGTCGAATCAGCGGGGACACCTGCACCAGTTACTGCAGCAGCATCTCCGGCTCCAAAACCAGTACCAGCTGCAGCACCATCAGGAGATCGCTCCGAAGAGCGTGTACGCCTGTCTCGCCGCCGGCTGACCATCGCCCAGCGCATGGCAGACGTGCAGCGTGAAGCGGTAATGACCACGACCTACAACGAGGCCGACATGAGCCGCATCATGGCGCTGCGGTCAAAATTCCGTGACCAGTTCAACGAAAAGCACGGAGTCAGCCTCGGGTTCATGTCTTTCTTCGTCAAGGCTGTCGTCGAAGGCCTGAAGTTTCAGCGCGTAATCAACTCAGAGTTACAGGGCGAAGAACTGGTCTACAAGAATTACTACGACATCGGTGTTGCCGTTTCGACCGACGACGGCCTGGTTGTTCCGGTAGTCCGGGATGCCGACCGAAAGAGTTTTGCGGAGATCGAGGCGAACATACGAGAGCTTGCGGGGCGGGCGCGGGACAAGAAATTGACGCTGGAAGAACTCCGAGGGGCGACGTTCACCATCACGAACGGTGGCGTCTTCGGCTCAATGTTCTCGACTCCCATCCTGAACCCGCCGCAGGTAGCGATCCTGGGCATGCACGCCATCAAAGAACGTGCGGTTGTAATAGACGGGAAGATAGAAGCACGACCAATGATGTACCTCGCCGTCACCTACGATCACCGCGTCGTAGAAGGCGCTGATTCCGTCCAGTTCCTCGTCAAGGTCAAAGAGATGATCGAAGACCCGGAACGGATGATGATCGGAATCTAAGACCAGGCTCTGCAGGTAATTGCAAAAACGGCCCCGGGAACAAGAACGTTCTACGGGGCCGTTTGCTTTTCCAGTACAGAGTTGTCAGTTCAGCGAAAAGCCTTCAGCTGCCAGCTTCGCAATGTGGTTACCGATAACGAGAGAAGACGTCGCACCCGGTGACGGTGCGTTCAGAACATGCACGGCACCTTCAACCTGCTTAATGGAAAAATCGTCCAACAGCTTTCCGGTTCGGTCCACGGCCTGTGCTCGTACACCTGATCCGCCAGTAGACAAATCATCCGCCGTTAGCTGTGGCACAAGCATCTGCAGACTCTTCAGGAACACGCCCTTTCGGAACGACCTGTTCATCTCCCACATACCGGTCTTCCATTGCCGCGCGCTCATCTTCCAGAAACCGGGATAGGTAACCGTGCGGAACATATCGCCAATCGAGAAATCACGCTTGCGGTAACCCTCTCGCTTAGTGGCAAGTACGGCGTTCGGGCCAGCCTCAACCCAGCCCTTCATCGTTTGCGTGAGGTGGACGCCCAAGAATGGGAACGCCGGGTCAGGCACAGGGTAGATGAGACCTTTGACCAGGTGTTCCCGATCTTTCTTCAGCGTGTAGTACTCACCACGGAACGGGATGATGCGCACGCCCGGCTCAGCCCCCATCATCTCGGCAATCCGGTCTGAATGCAGCCCGGCGCAGTTGATGACGTTCTTAGCCTCGAATTCACCGGACTCCGTGGACAGCACAGTCACCCCGGCTCGGCGGGAAACACTGACAAGTGCAGAGTTGAAGTGGATTTCACCACCTTTTTCCCGGAAGATCCGGGCATATGCTGCTGCCACTTTTCGGTAGTCCACAATCCCGGTCTTAGGTGCCCACAGGGCACGGATCGAGTTGACATGAGGCTCGATATCCTTGATCTGCTCAGGTTCAACTATCTGGAGCCCTTCAACCTTGTTGTTTGTGCCCCGTTCCAGCAGCGCATCCAGTCTTGGCAGCTCTTCCTGTCGGTGCGCGACGATCAACTTGCCGCACGTCCAAACGGGAATCTCGTTTTCTTCGCAGAAGCGGGTCATCGAAGCTCTACCTTCAACACAGAACTGTGCCTTCAGGGAGCCCGGCTTGTAGTAGATACCGGAGTGGATAACACCGGAGTTGTGCCCGGACTGCTGCGTAGCCTCATGGGCATCTTTCTCCAGGACTGCAATGTTCAGGCCCGGATGCTGCTCAAGCAGGGTCTTGGCTGTAGATAAGCCGATAATCCCTGCACCAATTACCACTACGTCGTACTGTTTTCCAGGCACTTTTATCTCCGT
>JAURLM010000183.1 GCA_030831265.1 Chloroflexota bacterium | reverse complement strand
TACTCGTCCTGGGGATTGTCGGCGGTGCGGGCGCCACGGTTGGTGAGCTAACAGCGTACCTTGCGGGATACAGTGGCCAATCGCTAGTGCAGCGTTCAAAGCACTACAACCGGGTTAGATCACAGTTAGTTAAACGCGGGGCTACAGCACTCTTCGTCCTTGCCGTGCTTCCATTGCCGATATTTGACGTAGCGGGGATCGCCGCCGGCTCTCTCGGTTATCCACTGCGGAGATTTTTGCTCTGGGTCTATTTCGGTAAGATCATCAAGTTCGTCGGCATCGCATACGCCTGTCATCAAGGCATACACTGGCTGACTGATTTGTTGCACATCTAGTCTCGTCAACGGCCATGCGTTGGTGAAAAACCAGGGAGTCGGATGGACCATTCTGACGAGATGACTGTACCGGCGGCCGCCGCGCCTCTAAACCAGCGGCAACGCTGGTTTGTCCAGCACCAGGATTCCCTGACTCGCATCGGCCCGCTGGTCATCAGCATTGCATTTGTCATAGCGGGCATCGTGCTGTGGACAACCGGCAGGTTCAACGTAGACAGCGTTGGCTATGCCGGAGTCTGGTTTTTTGCGTTCATTGGTGCGGCATCCATCTTTGTCCCCGTGCCAGGTCTTGCCGCCGTGTGCATCGCTGCCAGCCCGGCTGTAGGTCTGAACCCATTTCTCGTTGGCGTAATTGCCGGGTCCGCCGAAGCGGTCGGTGAACTAACGGGATATCTTGCAGGGTTGGGCGGAAAAGCGCTGTTCGAACGCAACCGCTTCTACCCCCGGTTCCGAGACCTGTTATCACGGTACGGCGGCATTATCCTGTTCTTTGGTAGCGTAGTTCCCAACCCTCTGTTCGACCTGTTTGGCATCGCCGCGGGGAGCATGCTTTACCCTGTCAGGAAATTCCTGTTGTTCGTATTCGTTGCAAAATCCATCAAATCCACGACCATAGCGTTCGGCTGCTACTCGAGCATCACGTGGATAGAGAGCATCCTGAATTGAGCAACGCAAAAAGCCCAACTGACCCAAACAGAAAAGTCGCCGCAATTATCCTTGCTGCTGGGACAAGCTCAAGGATGGGCGGCAAGGACAAGCAACTATCGATGCTGCGGGGGCTTCCTGTCTTCACACACTCTCTGCGGGTGATGCAGCAGAGCCAGCAGGTTGACCACATATGCGTAGTCTTCGCCGACCACAATATTGCTGCAGGTCGAGAAGCGATCGCCAATGCTGATGACCGAAAAATTGTCTGCGTCACGACCGGTGGTTCACGACGCCAGGATTCAGTTCGCATCGGTATCGAAGCACTGCAAGCGGCCGGTGTCGATTTTGAATGGCTGTTGATACATGACGGTGCGCGGCCATACATAGACGAAGCGATGATTGCACGCGGGCTTGTCGCAGCGCAGGCAACCGGAGCTACCGTCGCATCCGTTCCCCTAAAGGACACGGTCAAGCAGGTTGCCGGTGAACACGTCACCGCAACACCTGACCGCAGTACATTACGCGCTGTCCAGACACCGCAAATATTCCGTGCATCTGTACTCACATCCGCCCATACAGCAGTAACCGCTGACGTGACCGATGATGCTTCGATGGTCGAGCAAAACGGTGGAGATGTCACTGTATTCGATGGTGACTACGACAACATCAAGATCACTACGCCGGGTGACATGGCACTGGCAGAAGCCATCTATGACCGACGCGCCGGACAGCCAGTGACAGGCGAACGACGGCGCTGGGGAACCGGGTTTGACGGGCACGCTCTCAGCAATGGCGGGCCGCTGCGACTCGGTGGCGTAGACATTCCGTATGAGTTCAGCCTCGCCGGTCATTCGGACGGAGACGTGCTACTGCACGCAGTCACTTCTGCGCTGCTTGGTGCGGCAGGGCTTGGCGACATGGGATCAAACTTCCCATCTTCAGACGAGTCACTGAAAGGTATCGACAGCGCCGAGTTGACCCGGCGTGCGCTTTCAAAGATAAGCCAGGCCGGTTGGGAAGCAGAGCATGTCGATGCTACTATCATCGCCCAGCGACCGCGTTTATCCGGGTATGTTGAGGCAATTCGTGATCGTATTGCCTCAGTGACCGGTCTTGACCGTGCCTCGGTTAACATCAAGGTGACCTCAACAGACCACGTCGGTGCTATCGGCGAAGGCAAAGGCATCGCAGCCCAGGCCATCGCAACCCTCGTTTCAACCCGCCCGTAACCCGTTTCGCACATCAGAGCAGCATGCGTCTTTACAACACACTCACTCGCACCCGTCACGAATTTACGCCGCTTGGCGAAGAAGTCCTGATGTACGTCTGCGGAGTCACCACCAATGACCGTCCGCACCTGGGCCACGCACTGAGCAGCATCGTGTTCGACGTGCTTCACCGGTACCTTGAATTCAAGGGTCTGAAAGTAAAGCGCGTCCAGAACTTCACCGATGTTGATGACAAGATCATCAACCGTGCGAACCAGGATGGCGTCACCCCGGAAGAACTGTCAGAACGCAACATAGCCGCATTCTTTGAAGACATGGATGCCCTGAATGTGCGCCGGGCGACTGTCCACCCGCGTGCTACCGAAGAGATCCCAGAGATCATCGCGATGATCGAAACACTGATTGAGCGGGGTGCCGCGTACGAGGCGGATGATTCAGTCTATTTCCGGGTGCGCTCGGATGCGGACTACGGCAAGCTGAGTCGTCGCACGCTTGAGGACATGCTGGAAGGCACGCGCTTCGACAATGAAGAGCACAAGGAAGACCCGGCTGATTTCGCCCTCTGGAAAGCATCGAAAGCCGGGGAACCTGCGTGGGACAGTCCGTGGGGGCAGGGACGACCGGGCTGGCACATCGAATGCTCGGCGATGGCCAATCACCATCTTGGCAGGCAGATCGATATTCACGGCGGCGGGCTTGATCTTATCTTCCCGCACCACGAGAACGAACTTGCCCAGACCGAAACTGCACTTGGCGTAAACCCGTTTTCCCAGTTCTGGGTGCACAACGGTCTCTTGAAGCTGGCCGGTGACGAAAAGATGAGCAAGTCGCTCGGCAACGTAGTCACTGTGCAGGACGCCCGCGCAAAGTATTCGTCAGACGCAATCCGCTTGTGGGTTCTGCAAAGTCACTACCGCAGCCCATCGGTCCTCATCGACACCAGTTTTGACCAGGCCGAGACTGCGCTTCGGTCAATTCGCATCGCCAACAACGTCACGCCGCATTCAGGGGGAGAAAAGTTTGACGCTACTCCGCTGCGGCAGCGGTTTGTAGAAGCGATGGATGATGACCTGAACACTCCGCGTGCCATCGCTGCGCTTTTTGATGTCTGTCACGCAATCAACCGTGAGCATGGCGCAGGACATGACATAAGCTCGCTGAAGAACGTGCTGAGTGAGATCACCGGTGTTTTTGGCCTCACGCTGGAGGAGCCGGAGCAGGAAGAACAGGTAGGCGGAATCACCGCTGACGAGGTTGAGCAGTTGATCGCAGACCGGGCAACTGCGCGCACCGAACGCCGGTGGGCGGACGCAGATGCCATACGCGACCGGTTGCAGGAAGCGGGAATCGCTATCGCAGATGGGCCGTCAGGAACAACCTGGTCGAGAATCTAGGTTGTGGCGGGAATTTATCCGCTCTCAGGAAAGCCGTACGTTGATGATTGCGACGGCCATGAAGATTACCGCGAGCACGATGGTCGCCCGAAACAACAGTCGTTCGACACCGCGTCGGGAGCGGAATGTGCTCTCAGCCTGACCGAAGATTTCGCCGGCGTTGCCGCGTACCTGGAGCAGGAGCACTCCAATGAGAGCGAGGCCCAGGCCAGTAAGGATTAAGTTGAATGCGGTTTGGCTCATCGTGACTCCGGACAGGTTGCCGCTCATCAAAACGTAGCGGCAGCATGGGCATTTTCAAACAACCTTTCTACTGTAACGCTTTCATCGCCCGGATGACACCACCCGGAACTACATGCTGGCGAAACAGATCGTCAATTTCGCGCTATTCGCCCGCGTTGGCCTTCAGTGTTTCCAGCTTTTCGCGAAGCATCTTCAGCACCATTGGCGGGTCAGCCTGGCCCTTCGTCGCCTTCATCACCTGTCCCATCAGGAACCGGACCGCAGTCTCCTTGCCGCCAAGATAATCCTTGACCGCAGCCGCGTTATCAGCAATCGCCTGATCCACAGCAGGTTCCAGCGCACCTGTATCGCTAACCATTCCAAGCCCGCGCTCTTCGATGATCGCCTCAGGTTCGGCCCCGGTCTTCCACATCTCCTCGAAAACCTGCTTGCCGGTGTTGCTATTCAGCTCACGCTTCATCACACGTGCAATCAGGTTTGCCAGTGACAATGGCTTAACCTTCGTGGCAGATACGTCATTTATCGAATCCACGTTCATCAGGCGTGCGATTTCACCGTTCAGCCAGTTCGCTGTCTCCTTGGCGAATTGCAGGCGGCTCTCCGCGTTTCCAGTTGGCCCTACAGCGATAGTCTCTTCGAAGTATTCCGCTGTAGTGCGCGTTGAAGTAATCAGTCGAGCGTCGTACTCGGAAAGCCCGAAATCTGCTATCAGCCGCGCCTTGCGCTGCGCCGGGAGCTCTGGCAACTCAGCTTGAAGCTCGTCCACCCATTCGCGGCCAATCTCAAGTGGTGGAATATCCGGCTCCGGGAAGTAGCGATAGTCGTTCGCCTCTTCCTTACTGCGCTGCACAACAGTCTTGCCTGTGCCATCGTTCCAGCCACGCGTCTCCTGCACAATGCGCTCGCCGGTCTCGATGGCGCGGATCTGCCGCTCGATCTCGTAGGTAACTGCGCGAGCCACCGCGGAGATGCGGTTCATGTTCTTCACTTCGACCTTTGTTCCCAGCGTTTCCGTGCCCTTCGGTCGAACGCTGATGTTGGCATCGCAGCGGAACGAACCTTCTTCCATGTTCGCCGTGCCGACTCCGAGGTAGCGGATGATCGACTGTAATGACTCGATGTATGCGACGACATCTTCGGCGCTTCGGAGGTCCGGTTCCGTGACAATCTCCATCAGCGGAACGCCTGCGCGGTTCACGTCCATCAGTGCATAGCCGGATTTGCCCGCCAGGCCGTCAACATGCACCAGTTTCGCCACGTCCTCTTCCATGTGAACGCGGTTGATACGGACGGTACGCGGGTTATCTCCCGGCAGTTCAAGGTGACCCTCGAAGCAGATCGGCTCATCGAACTGGGATATCTGGTAACCCTTGAGCAGGTCAGGGTAGTTGTACTGCTTGCGGTCGAACTTGGTGACGCTGGCAATCTGGCAACCCAGCGCAAGGCCAATCTTGATAGCGCTTTCCACCGCCTTGCGGTTCACGACAGGGAGCGTACCGGGCAAGGCGAGGCTCACCGGGTCAACAATGGTATTCGGATCGGCGGACTGGTATTCCGCGCTGGAATTGCTGAACATCTTGCTCTTTGTGTTCAGTTGAACGTGTGTTTCCAGGCCGATGACTGCTTCGTATTCGGTCATATTTCTCAAGTGGCAGGTTGGTGGGATTTTTGGACGCGAGCAGCGTCGATGTTCGAGTGTAGCCAATTGTGGCACGCGGTGCATGAGCCAAACGCAGAATAGTCGGTGCAGTTGCAGGACTCGCACCCGGCAAACCGGAGTCGCAGCCGGTGTCAGCAACTAATCCATTCGGTCAGACCACGCACCTTTTCCAACAAGAGGGACGAATTTCACCGCTTCCATAACGGATTGATGATGTCCCGACTTCGTGCGTTCTACGACGTATATGTTCTGCATATCCTGCCCGCCGACAGGTATCACAAGCCGACTGCCGATTTTTAACTGTTCGACGAGCGCCGCTGGAACCTCCGGCGCAGCCGCACCGACCACGATCCCGTCGTACGGCGCATCATCCGGCCAGCCCAGTTCATCTCCCGCAAGATGAACCTCAATGTTTGAGCATCCGAGTTCGGCCAGCACCCGTGTCGACGATTCGACAAGTTCCGGTACGCGTTCCACCGAAACAACTCGACGCACCAGTTTCGACAGGATCGCCGCCTGATACCCGGAGCCTGTGCCGACATCCAACACCGTGTGGTCGGGTCTTGTCTTGAGCGCGTCGACCATCCTGCCGACAAGTGATGGCTGCGAGATGGTCTGGTTGTATTCGATAGCGAGTGAGGTGTCCGCATAGGCCCATGACCGGTGACTAGGCGGCACGAACTTTTCACGCGGCACCATGAGCATGGCATTCACAATGCGTTGCGGCACGCCGTACTGCCGCAAAACGCCTTCGAACTGCCTCAGTCGCGCTTCGCCTGGGAATTCTTCGGGATGCGGCAGGTTTTCGGGCACCGTGTCATCACTCCACTGTCAACAAGTGGCTCTAACACCCACTCTATGCCCGGTTCCAGCACAGTGCGGCATTCTCCGTGCTATTCCCGTGAATGATTAATCTCACACCAAACATATTTGCGCCGTACGGTAGCTGTGACAACATCAGTCAGCCCTTCTGTGCACTTCGCATAGGAATCTGGATGTGCCGCTGCGCGAATTTAGCCGCAAGAACCTCTAACAACCTTGCGGGTACTGCCGAAATTCGTTGACTGGCTCGCTGACCAGTCATAGTATTTAATACCTGACTAAAACGGTCAGGAATACTGTTCCTGACAGAAACTGCCTGAAAACAGACGTGCATTTATGACTAGCTCAAAAACACCACCGTCAAGCATCTCCAGGGAAACCGACCTCTCCGGCATGGAGTATCGGTGGGGCTTCGTGACGGATGTCGAGTCTGACATGGCTCCTAAGGGGCTGAATGAGGACACGGTACGCTTCATCTCAGCCAAGAAGAACGAACCTGAATGGCTGCTCGAATGGCGTCTCAGGGCATATAAGCACTGGCTGAAGCTGGAAGCGAATGACGCAGAGCCTACGTGGGCGAAGGTCAAGTACCCGGCAATCGACTACCAGGACATGTATTACTACTCAGCGCCCAGGAGCAAGGATGCCGCTCCAAAGAGCATGGACGAGGTTGATCCCGAACTGCTCGAGGCGTTTGAAAAACTTGGCGTGCCTTTGCATGAGCGGCAGAAGTTGGCCGGTGTGGCTGTTGACGCAGTATTCGACAGCGTTTCGGTCGCCACCACATTTGCCGACAAGCTGGAAGAGCTTGGAATCATTTTCTGTTCGTTCAACGAGGCCGTGCAGAAGCATCCTGAACTCGTGAAGAAGTACCTCGGCTCGGTAGTCCCATACACCGACAACTTCTTCGCCACGCTTAACTCCGCGGTGTTCAGCGATGGCTCTTTCGCGTACATCCCACCCGGCGTGAAGTGTCCGATCGAGTTGATGACCTACTTCCGTATCAACACGGAAGGTTCCGGCCAGTTCGAACGCACGCTCATCGTCGCCGACAAGGGCGCCAGCGTTAGCTATCTCGAAGGCTGCACGGCCCCGGTTCGCAAGACCAGCCAGTTGCACGCCGCTGTAGTGGAACTTGTTGCCCTGGATGATTCCGAGATCAAGTACTCGACAGTCCAGAACTGGTTCCCCGGCACAAAAGAAGGCGTTGGTGGGGTCTATAACTTCGTCACAAAGCGCGGCAGGGCAGATGACCGCGCAAAGATCTCCTGGACGCAGGTTGAGACAGGTTCCGCAATCACGTGGAAGTACCCGAGCGTCATCCTGAAGGGTGATGACTCGGTCGGCGAGTTCTACTCTGTTGCGCTGGCGAACAATCACCAGCAGGCAGACACCGGTACCAAGATGATTCACATGGGCCGGAACACCAAGAGCACCATCGTCGCCAAGGGCATCTCTGCCGGATTCGGCCAGAACACCTACCGCGGGCAGGTCAAGATCATGCCCGGTGCTGAGAACGCCACCAACCACACACAATGTGACTCGCTGCTCATAGGTGACAAATGCGGCGCACACACTGTGCCGTACATTGAGGTGCAGAACCCTACTGCAAGGCTGGAGCACGAGGCTTCAACTTCGAAGGTCAGTGACGAACAACTCTTCTACCTGATGCAACGAGGTATCTCGGAAGAAGAGGCACACCACATGATCATCACCGGCTGGAGCCGTGACGTGATTCGCGAACTGCCGTTTGAGTTTGCGATGGAAGCCAGCCAGCTACTGAAGGTTTCGCTTGAGGGCGCGGTGGGCTAACCGCCGCTCAGGCAAAGAATTTTTGAAACGACGAGACCAGGAACAGAGATGCTAGAAGTAACGAACCTGCACGCAAAAGTGGCCGATGTTGAAAACGGCGAGATACTGCGCGGGCTGAACATGACTGTCAACCCCGGTGAGGTCCACGCCATCATGGGTCCGAACGGTGGCGGCAAGAGCACCTTCGCCAATGTGCTGGCAGGACGCACCGACTACGAAGTCACCGGTGGTGACATCAAGCTCGACGGCGAAAGCATTATTGAGCTGGCTCCAGATGAGCGGTCACACAAAGGCATCTTCCTTGCGTTCCAGTACCCGGCTGAGATTCCTGGCGTGCGCCCGTGGCAGTTCATGAAGGCTGCACTCGACGCTCAGAAAGAGGCTCGAGGCGAGAAGAAACTCAGCGTCCGGGAATTCTCAAAACTTTTTGACGCGAAGGTGAAGCAGGTAAAGATCAATCCTGACCTGATGAAGCGATCACTCAACGAAGGTTTCTCTGGCGGAGAGAAGAAGCGCAACGAGATGTTGCAGCTTGCCACCCTGGAGCCACGACTGGCTGTGCTGGACGAAACCGACTCCGGCCTGGACGTTGACGCCATGCGCATCGTTGCTGAATCGGTCAACGCCCTGCGTTCGCCAGACCGCTCGTTCATCCTCGTCACGCACTACAACCGGCTGCTCCACCACATCGTCCCGGACGTCGTGCATGTGCTCGTCAAAGGACAGCTTGTGCAGACCGGTGGCCCTGAACTTGCGGTAGAGATTGAGCGTGACGGCTACAAGCGGTTCATGCCAGAACCCGCGGCTGCCGGAGCCTGAACATCACCCGAACCACGCACCTGACATCACCAATCGCACAGGCAACATGACCACAGCAGCAATATCACCAACAATCGCAGCCTACGCCAGCGAGTTCGCGGCGGTGAGGGCATCAGCCAACAGCAATTCCTCCTCATGGCTGACCTCGCTCCGCGAATCGGCGTGGGCAGAGTTTGAGAAGATCGGCTTCCCAACTACCCGGCGCGGCAACGAAACGTGGAAATACACCGATCTGGGTCGCCTGGACAGGGAGACGTTTTCCCGTTCGTTCGGTGAGATCAGCCTTGCCGAAGTGAAATCTGCTGCCCCGTGGAGTGATGACTGGCAAACGGCAGTTGTCGTTGATGGCAAGTTCGTAGCGGGTCTCAGCAACAACCTGTCCGGTGCGGGGGTTTCTGTAACTGAACTGGAAGCGTCAGCTGCGGCAGACGAAGCGGTGATCAAGTCGGCACTTGGGCAGGTAGCTAAAGTCGAAGGGAACGCCTTCGTCGCGCTCAACACCGCACTGTTCTCCGGTGGCGTTTTTGTGAACGTTGCGGCCGGTGTAGAAACCGAACAGCCGGTTCACATCATCAACATCGTCACTGCAGGGGCAGACAACCGGGCATCGTACCCGCGGACACTGGTTACCGCTGGTGCAAACTCCAAAGCCTCGGTTATCGAGTCTTTCATCAACCTGAGCGATGGCCCGCAGTTCGTCGTACCGGTGATCGAAGTTTCACTGGGTGAAGGTTCGACCGTAACTCACTACCGCATCCAGCTTGAGAACGAAAAGACCATACATCTCGGAACGACTCGAACCGTGCATCCGGCCAATGCAGTATTTAATTCGACGAGCTTCGCCACCGGCCCAGCTATTGGCCGTAACGATGTTCACACGCTGCTTGCAGAACCCGGTGCGGAGACCACACTGCACGGGCTATACATCACCAACGGCAAGTCCCACCAGGACAACGAAATCAGCACCACGCATGAGAAGCCGCATGGCACCAGCCACCAGTACTACAAGGGCATCCTTGCAGGCAAATCCCGCGCTGTGTTTAGTGGTCGAGTGGTCGTCAAGCCCGGTGCGATGAAAACTCTTGCGGAGCAGAAGGACATGAACCTGATGCTGTCTCACGGAGCCGAGATCGACACCAAGCCCAGTCTTGAGATTTATGCAGATGATGTGAAGTGTGCACACGGCGCAACCGCTGGCCACGTTGACAAGAACATGCTGTTCTACCTGATGTCCCGCGGTGTCAGCAGGCACGATGCAGCATTCATGCTGGTTGCAGGATTTGCCGGTGAGATAGTCGATGAGTTCCAGCCGGCGCAGGTTAGCGAATTCCTGTACAAGAAGCTGGAAACGATCATTCCCGGTCTCGACTCCGAGGGAATTCTGTAGAGATGGCAGACGTGCAGTATTTTGCGGTCGCCACTCGAGCGGACATCGAACCCGGTGAGGTGTTCGTGGCCGATATCGAAGGCGTGCGAATCGCGGTCTGCAACGTAGATGGCAACTTTTATGCCGTCGAAGATTCATGTAGCCACGATGGTTCATCGTTTGGCGAAACTGACCTGGAAGGCAATGAAATCTACTGTCCGCGCCACGGGGCGATTTTCGACGTTACGAACGGTGCCGTACTCTCACCACCGGCTTCTTCGCCCATCGACACGTTTCCGGTCCGGCTCAACGGTGAGACTATCGAGGTAGGACTGGAATCCTGAAGCGACGACCCGAACCAGACAGGTCTTTCGCCAGATTAACGGCTGAATCCCCAGAAGCCCACAAAGCTCGGAAAACCGAATGACAATCGACGTCGCAAAGATACGAGCCGACTTCCCAATCCTCGAACGGAGAATTGGTGATGCTCCGCTGGTGTATCTCGACAATGCTGCCACTTCACAGAAGCCTAAACAGGTCATCGACGCACTGACCGACTACTACACGCGCTACAACGCCAATGTTCACCGCGGCGTGCACACGATGTCCGTCGAGGCGACGGAAGCGTTCGAGGCAGCGCGGGCAAAAGTTGCAAAGTTCATCGGCGCACGCCAACCGGAGTCGGTTATCTGGACACGTAACATCTCCGAGGCCATAAACCTTGTCGCCTACTCATGGGGTGATGCCAATGTCCACGCTGGCGACGAGATAGTCATCACTGCAATGGAGCACCATTCAGGGATTGTGCCGTGGCAGCAGTTGGCGTTGCGTTCAGGAGCGACGCTGCGAATTATTCCTCGAACTGGGAATGGCCGACTGGACATGGACGCCGCCCGCAAGATCATCAACAGCAAGACAAAGATCGTCACCGCTGTTCAGATGTCTTCGGTCCTCGGCTCTGTCAATGATGTAAAAACTCTTGGCAAGCTGGCCCACGAAAACGGCGCACTGATACTTGTTGACGGCGCGCAGAGCGCACCGCACATGCCGGTTGACGTGGAAGACCTGGACTGTGATTTCTTTGGCCTTTCTGCCCACAAGATGCTTGGGCCAACTGGAATTGGTGTCCTCTGGGGGCGACCCGAACTGCTCAAGGCAATGCCGCCGTGGATGTTCGGGGGGGACATGATCCTCGAAGTCAGCTACGAAAAGGCTTCGTGGAACGAGTTGCCGTACAAGTTTGAAGCCGGCACCCCGAACATTGCAGACGCCATCGCCACCGGCGTTGCAGTCGACTACCTGTCTGCGCTCGGCATGGAGAACGTGCGGGCGCATGAGATTGAAATCACAGGCTACGCGCTAAAGCGGTTAACGGAACTGGAGCGCGTAGAAGTACTCGGTCCCACGGACAACGCAGACCGCGGCGGAATCATCTCGTTCAATCACGCAGACGTTCACCCGCACGACCTCGGCACCGCGCTCGACCGTATGGGAATTGCCATCCGCACCGGTCATCACTGTGCCATGCCGCTCGTTCGCAGTTACGATGTAGTAGCGGCAGCGCGTGCAAGCTTCTACATCTACAACACGACAGCGGAAGTCGATGCCCTTGTAGAAGGAATCAAACAAGTGGAGAGGTATTTTCAAAAATGATGGGCGGAACCTCCGGGCTAGAACAGCTCGACGAGATGTACGAGAGCATCATCCTTGACCACTACCGCAACCCGCGCCACACGGACCCGCTGGATCACGCTGATGTGGACGTAGAGGCGCAAAACCCGTTCTGCGGTGATGAGATACACATTCAGTTGACCCTGGATGATGATGGGAAGGTGCAGGAAATTAGCGTCTCAGGACGCGGCTGCGCCATCAGCCAATCGTCCGCTTCGTTGCTCTCCGAAATGCTGGAAGGCAAGGACGTTGAGCAGGCGATGGAGCAGATAACGCTCATGCGCCGCATGCTCCGCAACGACAACATGACCGAGGAAGAGCTGGATCAGCTTGGTGACCTTGTAGCACTTGAAGGCGTAAAGCGTTTCCCCGTGCGTATCAAGTGCGCTTTGTTGTCATGGACCGCGCTTGAAGACGCGCTGCAAGAGCGTAAAGGCAAATAAGCCCGGCTACTGGCGGTTTAGCCAGACCTTTGTCAGGAATTCAGCGCTCGCCCCGGTCGTGTTCGGCCAAAAATCCTGTACCGCGGGCTGCCACATCCAGTGATTTCTGCCCGTTGACGCGTAGAACCGATGCGCGCCCGCCATGATCTCGTCCTGTATCTGCAACAGCAGTTCCCGGCGCACCTCGACAGATGCCTTAACGGCCTGCTGCTCAATCAGCGCGTCCAGTTTCGCCGATGAATACTTCGTCGTATTCCACGGTCCCTTAGAGTGATAAATGCCGGCAAGCTGCCCGCTCAAGCTTGAGACCGGCGGCGGGGCTCCTACGAATATGTCGTAATCCCCGCGCAGCCACACGTTGTCTGCGAACAGCCTTGTAGGAACAGGCAGTACCTCTGTCGCAATCCCCAGTCCGTTCAGCGCATCAGCCAGCGAATTTGCAGTGGCGATGAAGCGGTCCGTTTCCCGCGTCTCCCCGAACTCGCCCACCATTATCGTCAGCCTGTCCGCGGCAGTCAGTCCGGCATTGCTCAGCAGCGCATTGGCAGCGGACGCATCCCCAAACATGTTCGAGTACCGCTCCTGGAACGGTGCAATCCACGCGACATGGGGGACGTTCAGCCCGACAGACGGCGTTAGCTCACCATCCCATATCTGTTCTGCCGCAGTATCCAGGTTCCACGCAAGGAATATCGCCTGTCTCACAGCCAGTGAGTCGAGTGGTTGTCGGGACGTGTTGAGCGCTACCTCGATCCCAGTGTCAGGTCGCACAATGGTCAGTGACTGCAACTCCGGGAATTTTTCCGTGGCGGATTTGACCTCCGTAAGAGTCGACTCATCGGCATCAAGGATGCCTGCCCTCACACCGGCGGCACGAGTTGAGTCCTGGGCAATGAACTGGATGCTCAATGCATCCAGGTACGGTACGTCTTTGCCGTAATAGTCACGGTTGGCATCGAAAATCTCACCTGCCGTTGTTACCTCTTGCAGAATCCACGGCCCCGTTCCAAGGGTAGGTCCGTCGAACAGTTGCCCGTTTAGCTGGACGGCTTCAGGTGCAACTATTGTGAGGTGACCATCAGCCAGCTTCTCGAAGAATTCTGCGTCCGGGCTATTCAGGCGTATCCGCATGCGTTCATCATTGAACACCGCCACTTCCTGGATGTTGGAGAGTATCTGGCGGTTTGGAAAGCCCGGGGTCATAGTCCGGTGATAGCTGAAAACAATGTCGCTGGCAGTCAATCGCCGTCCGTTCAATGGCCAGGCGTCGGGCCAGAAAACATCGTCCCGAATCTCGAACTCGAACTCCAGTGGCCCCGTCTGCTTCCATGACGTGCACAGGTCACATTCCGGGATGCGTGAAGGCAACGGGACTCCCGGCCCTGACTGGTACTTGAACAACCGGCTGTACGCTAGCCCCGCACCCCAAGTTGCAAGCACGTTGGAGACTGACTGGTGCACGTCCTGGTGCGGTGGAGCTTCCTTGATGGCGAGTCTCAGCACTCCGCCTTGCTTGAGGTCTGCCGGTGGAGCGGGTGCAATGGTGGCGGTGGGCTGAGGAAACGATGCAACTGGAGATGACGTTGCGGTGGCCGTGGCGATAGTCGTCGCCGTTGGCTCTGCTGACCCGGTGCAGCCGACAAATGCCAGGACGGCTGTTGCCAGGACAATAACTGCGGAAACAGCACGGTGGTGAACTGAATGGAGTGGTGGCATGCGCTAAACGTGTTGTGCTGTGGCGGCTGTGGGAATACTTGTGGCGTTAACGTGATTGATTACTGTAGCCCGTACGTCCGGTTCGTGCCCATGTTGCTACAGCGCGAATCAGTGGTTACCCCCAAGCGGGCGGCATTAGCGGAAGGTATGTTGAGACTAACCGCCGCTAATTAGCACCCCGCAATGCAATCTCTGACGGAAGGGATTTACCTTGGCATTGCGGCGTCTGCGCGCACGCGCACTGGCTCTACTACAAGACGTTAACTCCGGCGTTGACGGCTGGCTTCCTTCGAACAGGCCAGTTCGGTCGGCACTATTTATAGCCATCTATGCGGCAGCATTTTTCCCGTTGTCTCAACTGTCGGGCGCGGCAGCCCAGTTCCTGTCCATCATCCCGGTGGTGGTCGTGGCAACATGGCTCGGATTCCGCAACGGCTTGCTGGCCGCTGTCCTGTTCGTGCCGCTCCTTCCAGTCTTAGTCACACTGGCCCAGCACGAAAGCCTCACCTATCTGCTCTACGAAGGCCGTCCCGCAGCGGTTGTATCCCTCATTGCAATGGCAGCCGTCACGGGGCATGCCAGCGACCTTGCGCGTCGACTGAATAGTGAACTCAAAGTCTCCGAATCCGTAAAGATGAGACTCAGCACGAATGACGCTGACCGGGAAGCTCTGCTGGAACTGGGAGTAGCGTTGGCGAATGCTCATACAGTCGTTGACGTTCAGACTGCCGTGGACACAACGTTACGCTCTCGGATCAAAGCTGACCGCATAGCGATTGTCGATGTTGACCTCGCTGCGGAGACTGTTCTTATCCAGTACACCGGTGGTGTTGAGGTGCCAGGCTTCGAGCAGGGGGCTGTCTACCCGGTTACCGATGTGTGGCGTGACACGATTACCCGGCATCAAAAAGCGGTGCTTCGCAACGGCTACCAGCTTCCAACAGACACTTCGGAATCATGGAAGGATGCAT
>JAURLM010000182.1 GCA_030831265.1 Chloroflexota bacterium | reverse complement strand
GTGCCGTTTCATGTTCACATCGTGGAGGTAGCGGAGCGCCAGCGCGTCGCATGGGCGTCGACAAAGTTAACGGTCACCGCCATTCGCACGTTCATGTTCGAAGAGTCCCATGTTGATGGCGCACCGGTGACCATCGTCACGGACCACAAGCTGTTCACGTCTTCAGTGCTTCCATTGCGTCTCTTCTACCCGCGCCCAATCATCCGTCGAATGACCGAATCTGTACTCGCCAGCCTGAAAACCGAGTGCGAAAGAGTCGCACCGTGACGATCGCTCACCGACGCGTCCTGGTGGTTTTCGCTCACCCGGACGACGAAACACTGCTCACCGGTGCTCTTATCCCCAGGCTGATTGCAGACGGCAACGAAGTTCACCTGTTGTGCGTAGCACCCGGAGATGACGCGGATCTCTTTTCGCGCATGGAACAGGCATCTGCGGAACTTGGCATTGTGAATATCACATCGCTGCGATTCTCCGCTGCCGACAACGTCAGCTACACCGGCACTGAAACAGGAATGCCTCCGCTTGCAGACGCGCCTGAATCGGCGGTCGCGCATCTAATCGAAGGTCGCATCGCAGAGATAGCCCCGAACATCATCATCACGCATTCACCTGATGGCGACTACGGTCACCCGGATCATGCGTTCTGCCACCGTGCCACTGTCATGGCCGCTTCGAGCATTGCTCCAACTGTGGAATTTTACGCGCTGGCGTGGCCCAGGTTTGCCCTATCGCTCAACAGGGTTGTGGTTCGGTTGCTCAGTGGGTTTCGGGAACGCGGTACTCCGAAAACTCCAGCCGTATTGGCGGCGACATCGACAAATGTTGCGGTCACCCATGTATATGACGTGCGCCGATACCTGTCACAACGAAAACGTGCCGCACGCCATTACCGCAAGGAGATCGCTCAAGGACCGTTGCCGATGCGGCTCCTCGAAGCTGCACCGGTAGCTCTGCAGAGTCTCGTGCTGGGCAAAGCGCGTCTCAGCCGCGTGCGTTAACTTCCGGCGTCACTTGATGGCCGCTGTCATCCTGGTGAGGCTCACGTCCCACTCCAGTTCATTCAGTTCCTCAAACCTGAACCGATGAATGTAGATCAGTCGTTTCGTGCCGGAATCCCTGGCCGCAAGAATCACGGACTGGTTGCGAGCCTCCGGCACA
Source organism: Chloroflexota bacterium (assembly GCA_030831265.1). Lineage (GTDB taxonomy): Bacteria > Chloroflexota > Dehalococcoidia > Lucifugimonadales > Lucifugimonadaceae > JAJCYX01. Next base: position 1,692 of record JAURLM010000182.1, on the reverse strand, counting down.
TGCACGGTCGACGTGCCTCCCGGTTGGATGTCGCATTCGGTGCAGCCCTGGTACGTATCCTCGTCGCCAATCTCCAGCGCTTGGTAGTCGCGGCCGAAATCCCGCAGGTCGATAAAATCCTCGGCATAGATGAAATCGACCACGATGCCCGTGTCGTTCGTCACCACGAGGTCATGACTGTAGTCGCGGCAACCGGTCAATCCCAGTGCGGCCGCAACAACCAGCGAGAACCACAGCAATCGGTGGAAAACCTTCATCTAGAACGCATCCGGCGCAGCGGTGATGGCATCAAGGTCAGCACGGGTGTACGTGCCGAGACTACGGAAGTCTAGGTCAACGTAGTTCTTGATCCAGCGCAGCGCGATCTTCTGCGATTTCCAATACCGCGTCACCTGTGCCGGGTCAGCATCCTCACCAAGCGCACCGATGATGTCTCGCCCCTCGGAATGGACCAGCTTCTTCACCAGCGGCAGGTCATGCTTGCGTTCCGTGTCCTCTGCGACCGAACCGTGGTACACGCGCTGCGCAATCTGTGCGACCGATATCCGGGCTGTTGCAAGGTCTTCCATCAGCGCCGGACGCTTGCCCGGCTTGCCTGCGAGACGGTCGATGCCCTTCGCTCCGCGGCCTGTCAGCCAGCCCTCGATGTACTCGATCAGCACCCGCACGTTCTGGCGAGTTCCCTCTTCGGTCAGCTTGCCAGTTGGCGTGTCTATCCGCACCGGGAAGTTGTCCGGGTCTGCCATCCCTGCCGTGTACTTCAACCCGTTGGCATGCACCTGCTTGAAAGGAGCCGCGGCGGGTGTCATGTGGTAAATGTGCGCTACCCACGCACGCAGGAAGCCCTGTTCAGCCTCCCATTGCTTATCGGCCAGGATTGCAGCAGCAGCGTCACGGTTCACGTCTTCATCGCGAGAGGGTAGGGCGGTTGCCATGCCGCCTATCGGTACCGCACCGTGCTTCAGGCAGATTGCCACCAGCCGACGGAATATGTTTGCAATGAACGGAGTCGTAGGAACAGCGACGTCGAACCTGTCCGGCCACACCGAAGCCTCGTCCGTCATCACGTATTCCAGCAGACTCGCCTTCAGGTCCCAGCGCGCCGCGTTCAGCCCGGCGGCGTACGGCCCCAGCGCGTAGAGCATCTCCTCCATGAAGAACACGGTCGGGAGAGATTCGACGAGGATGATGCCGCGGATCGTGGCGTCCTTGATATGCGGCATCAACTCACGACAGGCGTCGAACACCTCGCGATAAAGCTGTGCCTCATCAGGTGATTCAGTTTTCGGCAGGTAGAAGAAAATCCCCTGGCCGCGGTCGACGTGTGCCTTGCCAGCGTGGAACAGGGTCAGTGCCGTTCCCAGCAGCGTTGCCGAAACCGGTGCGCCATCGATCGTGAACGCCGGTTCATCCAGGTGCCAGCCGCGCTCCCGGTGCATGAAGAACGGTATTTCGCCCGGAGCAATCTCGTAGTGTCGCCCGGTCTGAGGGTTGTCGAAGGTCAGCGTGTGCAGCACCGCGTCACGACGGTTGCGGGCAGCCGTAATCGTGTCCTCCAGCGTGTGCCCGGCGGCGTCCTCATCGTCATCTAGGTCACCCTCGGCGCGCTCGCCTTCGGGGCCGGGGTTCAGAGCATTGATGAACATCGAGGTAACGTGCGCCGGGCCGGAAATCTCGATTCCCGGCTTCAGC
>JAURLM010000181.1 GCA_030831265.1 Chloroflexota bacterium | reverse complement strand
TTTGCCCCCGGGAATGCGTCTAATGCGTCGGAACGTTCGGCAACGTGATCTCGATCGTGTTGTTGTGCTCGGAGTAGTCGAGAACCTCAATGGTATCGATATCGACTACTCCGGGGATAACCTGGTATCCAACATCTTCACGTTCAACATCGAGGATATTGCGGTCTATCTCTATGCGAACTACGTTGAATGAGATCGTGTCAGCGTAGATGCGGACGTTGTCAGCGGGGATGAGCCGGTCATCGGATGCAGGAGCGGGGAGCATAGAAATCTGCCCGGTGACCACGTAGACGGTGTGCCCGTCAATCTCATCCAGTCCCATGTATGCGGTATTGGCCAGAACACGCTTGTCGAGCCATTCCAGCGGGTGCATTGGTGGTCGCTCCGTTGCCTGTCCTGGGAAGAAGCCGTCATCGAGATTTCGCTCGAAAGGGTGCAACTCCCACTGCCCTGCCGTATTGTTCGAATACGTGCGCATCCCGGACCGAATGTAATCCATCCCGATTTCAGAATCCGATATGCGGTACTCGTCCGTGGCTGACACTTCGATCACCTGATGAAACTCAACGGCTGGCTCACTGGCTGGCACCCCGGTGTATAGCGTGGTCTCAGTGATTGTTCGGGTGACGCGGTAGGATTTGAGACCGTTCGCTACCATCCGTACGTTGGTAAGCACCTGGTTGGCTGTCGGCGTACCATGTATCGCCGCTACGTTTGAGGCGCAGGCAGATAGAAGCAGCATCGTTGTTAGAAGGGTTGAGAGAACGTTGCGCAAAGATGCCTCCGTTCTCACAACCATCGCTTTTGAACGCTGTATGCGTGTAGGTGGAATCACCAGAAAACGAGTTCATATTCCAGTCCGGGTACAATTCGCCGTGTGCATGGAATATGCCAGAGTTTGCGAGATATGTTGTGGCTGGTGACGAACACCGTTAGCGCAGACGAGTCTCCATGTACAGGTGGCTTGCAATGCCGATGTTTCAGTAAACTCGAGTATCGGATAAATACGCGTCTGTGCCGTGTGTCGATATGCGATTGCAGGCATACTCACGACAAACCTCGCCGATTGGGAGTTCCTGATGAAGTACGTTCCGTTTGGTCGCACAGGAGTGAATGTCAGCCCGCTGGTGCTCGGCTGCATGATGTTCGGTGGCAGGACCTCCGCTGAAGATTCATACCGAATAATCGACCATGGCCTGGATGCTGGCCTGAACTTTCTCGACACGGCAAATGTCTACAGCATGGGTAAGAGTGAGGAAGTTGTCGGTGAGGCTTTAAAGCGGAACGGCAAGCGCAACTCGGTTTTCCTCGCCACGAAGGTCAACGGTCGAATGTCCGAGGAGCCCAACGCACTAGGCAACTCCAGGCTGCACGTCATTGAGCAGTGCGAGGCGAGCCTTCGCCGTTTGCAAACGGACCGCATCGACCTCTACCAGTTCCACCGCCCTTCCAGGCACATCGCCATCGACGAATCACTACGAGCGATGGATGACCTGATTCGCACTGGCAAAGTGCGTTACATCGGCACATCGAACTTCGGGTCGTGGCAGGTTGTCGAGTCATTGTGGGCCTCGAAAGAGCTCGGCCTCAACCGGTTCGTGTCTGACCAGTCGCCGTACAACATGGCTGATCGCCGTATCGAACGTGAGCATCTGCCAATGTGCCAGACGTACGGGCTGGCGCAGATACCGTGGAGCCCGCTTGGTGGCGGAGGCCTGACCGGCAAGTATCGGCGTGGAGCGCAGCCGGAAGCCGGGACGAGATTTGGTGATGAGAAGCGTCCTCACATGATGAAGCGAATCAGTGACGGCGTGATGGAAATTGCTGAGGGCATACGCCCACTAGCTGAAGCGAAGGGCGTCACAGTGGCTCAGTTTGCACTGGCGTGGGTGATGAGTCACCCCGGCGTCACAGCTCCGCTGGTTGGCCCGCGCACGCTCGAGCAGCTTGTCGACAACCTTGGCGCGCTGGACATCGAGATCACGGCAGAGGACGCCGCTGTAGTGGATGGCCTTATCGCCCCCGGTGAGCACGTCGCAGAGTTCTACGAAGCGAGTTTCGCCCCGAACCTGCATCGCTGGTAGGCACCGCGGAGTTAAATCTTTGCCAGGATCTTTATGATCTCGTCGGGGTCTGGGATTGAGCCTGGTTCGTATGTCTGCGAGTGCCGGATAACGCCCTGCTCGTCGATGATGAACATCGCACGTCTGGCGTTGCCGCGATCTTCGTTGTATACACCGTACAGTTTTGCGACTGCGCCTTTTGGGTGGAAATCTGCCAGTATCGGGAAATCGATACCACCGAGCGAAGCCGCCCATGCTTTTGAAGATGCTGCGTTGTCTACGCTGACCTCAATAACCTCGGCGTTCTCTGCTGTGATCTCTGCGTACTTCTCACGGAAGCCTGAAATGTGATTCGTTCAACCACCTGTGAAGGCGGCTGGGTGAAAGGCGAGCACAACTTTGTTGCGGCCTTTGTATGACGATAGCGTGACCGCGTTGCCGTCATGGCTGTTGAGTGTGAAGTCCGGCGCTTCCGTCCCGGGTTGCAGTATCATGCGTGTATTCCTAGGGTGCCGTGTGGGGTGCCGTGTGCGGGCGATTAAAACTGCAATCTGCATCTTAGCAGGGCGATTCCCGCAATCAAAAGTGGTCGAGAAATCAAAAGTTCCAGATACGAGCAGCATTGTCGCCCAGCAGTAAGGCCTGTTCGCTATCTGTCAGCCAGTCAAATCCTTCGCGCACAATGCGCAGCTCTTCCGCCAGGGTCGGCCAGCCGTGTTCCACGCGGTGATATCCGGGATAACCGGTGCCCCACATGCAGCGTTCGATGCCGAACGTGTCGATCGCCAGCTTTATGACCTCGTGCATGTCCCGGTGCGGAAACTCTTCGTGCGACCTGTTGTGAATGTCTGAGATTTTTATCAAGACGTTCGGAAGTTTTGCCAGTTTAAGTACCGGCTTGTACGCCGTCCAGCCGTCAACCGACATTTCCGGCTCCGGGTACATCATGTGGTCAATCAGCCAGGTTATGCCCGGGTATTTAGCTGCTGATGCTGCCATTTGTCCAGCGAATGCCGGTCGACAGTGAATCTGCACAATACCGTTGCGCTTTTCGATCTCGCTGAACATAGCCGAGTTTTCCGGCTTCGTCAGGATTGCGCCTTCTGTGGGATCGTCCACGAGGTAGTACATCGGGTGAAAGCGGAACCCAGTCATGCCGCGCTCGTCCATCCAGTACGCAGCCTGTTGTGCATTTTCCGGGTCGAGAGGGTCGATAAGTCCCTGTGCCACGAAGCGGTCAGGAAATCGACGGGCGGCATCAGCCACGTAACCGTTGTCCCATGTCGAGAACGATGTCTGCACCAGCACGGTGCGGTCGACATCTGCGGCGTCCATCTCTTCGAGCAGCATTTCGGCTGTGCCGGGAGCGGTAGGTAACGCAGTCCAGCGCGGTGCGGTCGGCCCGATAGGTGCTATGGGCGGCATCTCCCATATATGGACATGCGTATCGACAATCATGGTGTGTGGTTCCATCGCAGGTACGGCTTGCGGGCGGCTGTTGCCTCGTCGAGCCTTGTCACCGGCAGTGTGTGCGGGGCAGTGCGAACAGTTTCCGGGTCGTTGGTCACCTCATCGTCAATCTGTCGCATGACCTCGATGAAGCGGTCGAGTGTCTCTTTCGACTCGGTTTCTGTTGGTTCCACCATGAGCGCTTCTTCGACAATCAACGGGAAGTACATCGTCGGTGCATGAATCCCGTGGTCGAGCAAGCGCTTCGCAATGTCCAGTCCCTTCACGCCGCGTTTCTTCTGGCGTGTTGCACTGAGAACCGTCTCATGCATGCAGTAGCGGTCGGCGGCGAGGTCGTACCGGTCCTTGAGCTGTGCCTGGATGTAGTTGGCGTTGATGATGGCGTTCTCTGCCACAGACTTCAGCCCGTCGCCGCCCATAGCCCTGATGTATGTGTACGCCCGGACTAGGATGTTGAACGAGCCATGAAAGCCGTTTATTTTGCCGATGCTGTTCTCCGGCTCAGTCAGCCTGTAGGTGTCGCCATCAAGCACGGCAACAGGTTCCGGCAGGAATTTTGCCAGTTCCTCCGTGACCATGACAGGACCCGAACCGGGACCACCGCCACCGTGGGGTGTTGAGAAGGTTTTGTGCAGGTTGGAGTGGCAGATATCAAAGCCTAGGTCGCCCAGCCTGACCATACCAAGAAGCGCGTTCATGTTTGCGCCGTCAGCATAGACAAGACCCCCGACACTGTGAATGAGTTCAGTGATCTCGAGTATGCTCGGCTCAAAGAGTCCAAGTGTGCTCGGTAACGTCAGCATGAACACTGCTGTGCGTTCGTCAGCCAGTGAGCGCAACGCTTCAACGTCCACATTTCCGTCAGCGGTAGATGGAACCGTTACAACCTCAAGACCGGTCATTGCTGCCGATGCCGGGTTGGTTCCGTGCGCGCTGTCCGGAATCAGTGCGACGGTTCGTGCTGAGTCTTTTCGCATGTCGTGGTAGGCGCGAGCGATCAACAGTCCTGCGTATTCGCCCTGTGCGCCCGCCAGCGGGGCCAGGCTGACTCCGGGCAATCCTGTCACTTCTCCAAGCGCTCCCTGGAGCTCGTACATCAACTGCACTGCACCCTGCACCTGTTCTGCTGGCTGGTTCGGGTGGATGCCCGCGAAACCGGGGAGCGATGCCATAGCGTCGTTCAGCTTCGGGTTGTACTTCATCGTGCAGGAGCCGAGGGGGTAGAAGTTCGTGTCGATTGAGAAGTTCAGGTGGCTCAGCAGAGAGAAGTACCGGATGACCTCAAGTTGCGATATCTCTGGCAATGGCAACTCATCGCGCAGCATGGCGGCGTCGGGCATTGGCTGTGCGGGTACATCGGACTCCGGCAGGGCTACGGCGCGTCGGCCTTCTACTGAGCGGTCCATCAGCAGCCTTCGGTCGAGTTCGTTGAGCGTGTTCATTTCGCACCTCCGATCTCTCTGAGAGCCGTTAACAGCGCATCGATCTCTGTTCGAGAATTCATCTCGGTAAAACAGAGCAGCATGGTGTTCGGGATTTTGCTGCTGATGTCGTATCCACCAATGATTTTTCTCTCCAGCAGGGCGGCGTTGATTTCGGCGACAGGTTTCGGGCAGGTGACTGCGAATTCATGGAAGAAGGTTCCACCAACCGGCAGTGAGTACCCGGGAATCTTTACGATCTCCGATGCCGCGTAGTGCGCTTTCTGATAGCAGAGGTTTGCGACCTCACGAAGTCCCTGTTTGCCGAGGGTCGCCACGTATACGGCGACCATCAGGCCGATTAGCTGCGTGCTGGTGCAGATGTTGGACGTTGCTCGCTCGCGACGGATGTGCTGCTCGCGTGTCTGAAGCGTGAGTGCATACCCGGTGCGGCCTTCGGTATCAGTAGTTCGGCCGATGATGCGGCCGGGAAGCTGGCGAATATGTTCTTGCCGGCAGGAGAACAGGCCGACGTATGCACCGCCGAATGAAAGCGGCACTCCTAGTGGCTGGCCTTCGGCTGTTGCGATGTCGACCCCGTATTTGCCGGGGGGCTGGAACAGGCCGTGGGCGGTTGGGTTCACATGTGTGATGGACAGAGCGCCAGCGCTGTGAGCACGTTCAGTGAGAGCACCAACGTCTTCCAGTACACCGTACAGATTTGGGCTCTGGATGGCGATACAGGCGATGTCATCCGGTGTGCTGTCTCCGTCAGGCGAGAGCGAGACGATCTCGATCTTCTGGTACGTGCTGTATGCCTTCAGCACCTCGATCAGCCGTGGATCAGCAGTGTCGAGCACTCCGACCTTGTTGCGCCGGGTGATGCGGCAGGCCATCAGGGCGGCTTCTGCAAATGCCGTAGGGCCGTCGTACATACCCGCATTAGCGACTTCCATGTCGAAAAGCTGGCAGATTGCCGATTGGAACTCGAAACCTGTCTGGAGCGTGCCCTGCGCCGCTTCAGGCTGGTACGGCGTGTAGGCCGTGACGAACTCGCCGCGCTGGAGGATTGCGCCGACTGTCGAGGGGATGAAGTGCCTGTAAGCGCCTG
>JAURLM010000017.1 GCA_030831265.1 Chloroflexota bacterium | reverse complement strand
GCAGTGGGCATTATCGACGCCGACGATCTCCCCGGCCGCCGAGCACTTCCGAAGCTTTGCGGGGCTGATACCAGCCGCGCTGGCTGGCGGCGTCCTGTGGAGCTTCCACAACGGAGTACTTCACAGGGAGGCTCTTGCCGCATCTGCCAGGTCCGCTCGGCGCGTGTACGACTACCTTGTCGCGGGACTCAGCCTGGCGACCCTCGGTGCCGGCTTCCTGTTCCTGATCAACCTGTTCATATCGGCAACAATCCGAGATGCTCAGAACTACATCGTCGACCGGACAGACTGGCAGGGACAACTCGCCATTGTCCTCCCATTGCTGGGAGTTGGTGGCGGCATCTGGGCTTACTACTGGCGAAACATCCAGAAAGCGGTAAGGCTCGACCCGTCAGAGTTGGAGAGCACATCACGACGCCTTTACATCTACGCGGTCTTCGCCATCTCAGCACTCGCCGCACTGGGCAGCCTGAGCGCGGCCCTGTACATGTTCCTGCAGGACTTGCTGGACGGCTCCCTGGCAACCGCTACCCTGCGGGACGCTCAGTGGGCTATCGCCATCCTGCTGACTACCGGGGTTATCAGCGGATACTTCTGGACGGTCATACGTGAAGACCGGAAAATCACGGCTACCCGGGAACCCGTTGAGAAAGTCACGCGAAAACGCGTGACTGTACTCCTGCCCGCAGCATCACTGGACGTGGCAGACGCGCTCCAAGCACGCCTTGGTTACGACGTGACCGTATGGAGCGAGCAGGATGTGCCAGCGCTCGCTGGGCCATCTGGAGAGCAACTGGAGGATGTGGTTGCGTTGATTACCGCAGCATCAACTGAGCAGGTTCTTGTTGTTGCAACACCGGAAGGGCTACGGGTGAGGCCGTTCAGCCGCGCCTAAATCCCCATCGTCCGGTCAATGTCATTCTGGAATCCTGAGACAGCGCCGGATACAACGTCATCCAACTTGACGCGCCGCCCTGCTTCGCCAGACTCCATAACGCCATAAGCCAACGCAAGTGCTGCCGTTCCTTCATCGGAACCAACCTCTGGCTTGCCACCTGAAACAGCGGCCTGAGCAAAGTCAGCGTATTCAATGGCAACAATTTTGCGATCTGTCTGCCGAAAATCCAGGTCGTAAGAACCCAGGCGGTCTTTGCCCCACAACCCGGCGGTTACGGCATCAAGCGAGAAATCCGGGACGAGTGCAAGCAGGTCATCACCGATAATCGTCTCTCCACCTTCACGTCTGATCTCAGCAGGACGCCCTGAACGACTTGGCGTACGAATCAACGTCCCCTCACTTCCGTGGACGCTCGATTGCCCAACGCGTTCACCGTGCGACGTATCGCTGAGCGAAAGCTGTCCAATTGCACCTGAGCCAAATCGAACGACAGCGAACGCCGTGTCTGCGGCGTCATGCTCAATCATGTCGCCCTTTTGCCCGCCCGTTTCGACGCGATGGCCGTAAAACTCTGCCAGTTGCGGGCTCTGCGACTCCATACCGCGCAGTTCACGCTGTCGCTCAAAAGTAGAGGTTTCGGCATAGACGCTGGCGGCCGGCCCCATGAGGTACAGCAGCATGTCAGCATTGTGAACACCCGCGTCGAGGACCGTCCCACCGGCCTGGTCGCGCTTCGCACGCCAGACGGTGCCGTGCATGACCCCACCACGGGCGCTTGAAAGAGCGACGTCCAGCGCAAAGTAAAGCTTGCCAATTGCGCCGCTGTCCAGCAAAGCACGGGAAAGCCGGTTCACCGGGTCTCGACGGTAGTTCTCAGCAACTGCGATGACCTTGCCTGTGCGGTCAGCCACGTCGCGCATCATCCGGCAGGCTTTGAGCGTTAGACCCATCGGCTTTTCCGTCATCGCGTGCAGCCCGGCTTCCATCGCAGTGATGGCAAAGCGGTGATGCATTGGCGTATCAGTCACGATATCGACCGCATCAAGACCCTTCAGGTCACGCAACATCTCATCGTAGTCGAGGAATATCTGGGGCCGCTTTCCTGTGCCCTCCTCAATCAGATCAGCCACCTTCTCGGCAGGCCCCTGGTGGCGATCACAGACCGCAATCATCTCAACCGGTCCAACTCCCGGTGCCCCATTCGCCCCAAACGTCTTCACCAGCTCAACATATCCATGAGCGTGCCGGAGCCCCATGCCGCCGCAGCCCACCAGTGCAATGTTGAATGTCATTCGTTTTAGTCCTTTTCAAGTGGCCACAAGGGCAGAGATAAATAGCGGTTATCGTCCTGTCGCGATGATGAACATGCGCCTGAACGGGAATATCGTCGTGCCATCGTTTTGTTTCGGGTACGCACGAGCCACAAGCTCCGCATACGTCGATTCAAACCCGCTTTTCTCCGGCTCTTCGAGCGCGTCCAGCAACGGCTTGAGCCACGTCCCTTTCGTCCATTCCTTTACTGGATTTTCGCCGGAAAGAACCTGCATGTATTCCGTCTCCCAGACATCCAGCGATGCGGCAAGCGGGGACAGCACGTTCATGTAGAACTGTGGAATCTCCACCGGTGCGAGCCTGAGAAGCGGTTCCAGTGTTTGTCGCCACGGCCCCATCGCAGCCGCCTCTGCCATAGAGGTATGCGACCGCGCACCGAAGTTACGCGGCATGCCAACAGCCAGGACTCCACCCGGCGCAACGGATGACATGACAGAAGCAAAAAGTGCTTCATGGTTACCGACCCAGTGCAGAGCTGCGTTAGAAAAGATCAGTTCCGCTGGTTCACTCGGTCGCCACGTCGCAATGTCTCCAACTTCCCACTCAATGTTCGGTGCGCGTTCTGCTGCTTTGCGCAGCATCTCCTCTGAGTTGTCTACCCCGATAATCCGTGCTTCCGGCCATCGCCGAGCGAGCAGTTCAGTGACGTTGCCCGCACCTGCTCCGAGGTCATAAACGACTGACGGTGACTCCAAATCAACACGGTTCAGCAAATCCACGGCCGGTCGAAGTCGATGATCGGCGAATTTCAGGTATTGGGCGGGATCCCAGGGCATTAAGAACTTTCCTTCGAGAGACTACGGGAGCATGTCCACAAGCGGCTTCAGGTGTTGCGGGTTGCCCTCAAAACCAATGCCAAGGTCATGCACAAGCTGGACGATTCGGTCATTAAACGGAGTCCGCACACCAACCTCGCGACCCTTGTCGCTGACATACCCGTTCAGGAAGTCGATCTCGGTGCGGCGGCCTTTACGCACATCTTGCCCGAACGATGGAACACCGCCGGAACCGGCCTTGCGGGCAGTCTCAAGCAACAGCGACTCTACCTCTTCGATGTTCCTGCCTTCAGCTGCGTCAATCACAGCTTCCGGAGAAAGTCCCAGCACAGCGTGCAGCTTGTGACCGTGCGCCTTCGCTACGCGCGCCACTTCCGCACCGAGCTGGATACCGATACGCCGCGTGTCCGTGTTGGTTCGCGTCTCTGCCGTTCCGTATCCGCTGATACCTGCCAGGGCATTATTCATGCAGTTGATCATCAACTTGGACCAACGCTCACCCCAGAGGTCATCAGTAAACTCGGTATCTCCAGCAGCCTGCATGATCTCCACAAGTTCCCGCGCTCGCGGCGTGTCAGAGCCGTCCTGCTCGGCGATCTTGTAGCCAAGCTCGTTCGTGTCAGTCCGCAACCCAATTCCCGGTTCATAGACAGCAGCACTGATCGTGATGATGCAGCCGAGTGTGCGTTCTTTGCCTGCGATTGCCGCAACCCGGTCGTCGTTGATGCCGTTCTGGAAGTCCACAAAAATCCCGTTAACCGGGTCGACATAAGGCTTTACGAACATCGTCGCCCAGTCCGTGTCGTAGGACTTCACCGCAATAAACGCCATATCGAATGGCTCGTCTTCCTGCGCCAACTCGTAAATGTGCAGAGCACGCGGTTTTGCATGGTGCTTCTTCCAACGAGTCTCCACGATCAGGCCCTTCTTTTTGATCGCCTCAACGTGCTCCACCCACTGGTCAACAATGGTCACATCATGACCGCCTTCCGCGAGCAGGCCGCCGACAACGCTGCCTATGCCGCCAGCTCCCATAATGAGTATTCGCTTGTCATTAGCCATGTCTAAGTCCTGTTCCAGTGGGTCTGCCCAATACGAAGGTGAAGTCGCCAGATGATAACCGCAAAGCTGTGACAAGTCCGCAATCACATTGCCGAGAATCAAAACCGCCCGGCTGGCAATACACCAACCGGGCGGTCGTAATCAAGTGGACAGGTTACTGCTAACCTCGAGTGGTTATAGGCAGGTCATCCCTGTTGCCCCATTCAACCCATGAGCCATCGTAAACCTTGACTGTCTGGTATCCGAGAAGCTCTTGCAGAACAAACCAGGAATGCGTTGCCCGGACTGCCGTCTGGCAAAGGGTAAACACGACCTTGTCACCCTGTATGCCTTCACTTTCGTAGATGGTCTTCAGTTCCGACGCTGGCAAGAACTCGCCTTCTGCGTTCACAGCGCGGTTCCAGTTGACGTTGGCGGACTCAGGAATGTGTCCTCCATTCGCTGCCCGAACATCTTTGCCTGAGAATTCCTCGGGGGAGCGGGCATCGCAAACAATCTTGGAGGGGTCATCAACGGATGCGAGTATCTCTTCCCAGCCGGCGATCAAGTTAGTATTTGCCGAACCACTGAACGCATAACTGCTGGCGGTCACCGCAGTAGCATCCGTCGTAGATACGAGTTCGTGAGCACTCCAGTAGTTCCACGCACCATCCAGCAAGCGCGAGTCCGCGTGACGGTACACGTCCAACGCCCACAGCGCACGGCTTGACCACAGGTTTGATGAACCATCGTAGAAGATGATCGTGTCTGTCGGTTTCGCTCCAATCGCTGAGAGTGCCGATGCTATGTGATCAGCTGAGGGCAGCATTCCCGGGACGCCATTTGCATCTTCAGTTTGGAATGTTGTCCCGGGAGTCAGGCGGACTGCACCGGGAATGTGCCCGGCGTTGTAGTCATCCTCGTTCCGCAGGTCAACCACCAGCAAGTTGTCGTCATCAAGGTGCTCAGTCAGCCATGTGGCAGAAACGAGCCTGCTCGAGTTAGCGTAGCCGCGATCAGTGATTCCAGCATCAGACGCGGCCCCGCCGGTGTCACCGCTACTATCACTGGCGCATGCAGCAACCGCTGCAACCAGTGCGATTAGTGCCAGTGATGCGAAACCCTTCAAAAACTTCGATCCCGTTTTCATTGTTGTAATTTCCTCTGTCCAATCAGGCCTTTGACAGCCTCAAACGCCATTCGCCGTTATCAATTTCATCGATCTCCACCTCGTATCCACGTTTCATGGCCTGAGGCGGTATGGTCGAAAGTGCCGGGGGGTGATCTGTCAGAACATCCAGCACCGGAACTCCAGGGCGGTTCTTGTCCAACTCTTCGTTGGTTTTCATCATTGGGTATGGACAGATCTCACCTCTTACATCAAGCACAGGCACATCCTCGTTCCGTTCTGTCATTTATGTTCCTCCCGTTTCAATTACGAACACCCGAGACTCTTATTCGGCAATCCTGGGAGTCATGGTGATCTTCCAAATGTTTTCTCCCGCCATGCCCATCTTGATCCGCACACCTGCCCGCGCCGCGGCTGATGGCACATGCTTGATGACCACCTCCTGGTCAGTCAGCAGCACGATGACCTGCCCACCAGCCGCCTGGTCCACCGCGTTGACAGCCCGCTGCATGTGATCGGGCATCGGCACGCCCTGCAGGTCAACAGTGATCGGCTCTGGCATCAGGGAATCCTCTTGATGATCAGGGTTCCAACGAACGCGCCGACTCCCAGCGCCAGTCCGAACACCCATCCGGAAACCGAGAGTGAAGGCACCGCAGAGAAGAAGGCGCCAATTGTGCAGCCAATCGCCAACCCTGCTGCGTAGCCCATAAGCAGACCGCCGCCGAGAGACTGCACATAGCGACGCCAGTTGTTCGGCAGGCGCAGCTTGAACTCCCCTGCGAACAATGCGCCCATCAACGCACCCGGCAGCAACCCGACTGTGATTGAAAATGTGTGCGAAATCAGGCCTGACTCGCCAGAACGTCCCGTGCAACCACCAAGAGTCGCCAGTCCATCAAGCACCGGTACATCTATCCCGCCCCAACCCATCACGAGTTGCGACGCTCGCATCAGTTCACCGGTGACACCGAGCGGCATGTGGATGGTGTACATCACTATCCCCAGGACACCGAGCACAACACCACCGATGACGATGGGCCAACCGCGCTTGAAGATTGGGTCTGAGGCTTCTCGCACACGTGACGGGAACGTCATCGCAGGTGTGACTTTCCGGTTAATCTTCGGCGTAAACAGCCCGTTCCGAGCCTCGACCCACGTCACCAGCAGGTAAATAGCCAGCAAGCCCAGAAGCGTCAACCCAATTGCGCCGGTGTAGCCCAGTCCCGCCACGTTTGGCAGCCAGATCTTTGGTTCATGAGTGATGAACGTGCCGTACCACCAGTTCCACGTAAGAGTGAGAGCACCCAGTCCCACGATCACACCGCCAATCGTTACCCACGAAGCGACGTAACCTTCCGCCATGCGGTACAGCGATCCGGAGACGCATCCGCCGGCAATCACCATCCCAACGCCGAACATCACACCGCCGACAACGACTGACAGTCCAACCGGCAGGACATGTGCCTCGGAAGGAAGAACCCCTGAACCGGGATTGGGGACGATCCAGTGCATGATGGCTGCAAAGCCTAGGGTCGTAACTGCCATCCCGGCCATGATGCCCTTCATGTTGTGGCCTGAGCCAAACAGGAACAGATCACGGAACGCAGATGCGAAGCAGAACCGAGAGCGTTGCAGCGTGAAGCCAAAGACTCCAGCCAACACCCAGATCGCTGCAGCAGTGCCGTCAGTGCGGGACATCACCCAGCCGATCACAAGGGTGACAGCGAGCACGGCGAGACCTGCCCACGTCTGGTCTGAGACAGGTATCAGTGGGTTACGTGGCTGTACTTTTGCGGAAACGTTTTCTGTGGTCATAAGAATGTCTTCGTCAGACTGGTTTCAAAAAATTTCGTACAACAAAAAACCCCGGGGACTCCGGGGTTCTGCAATCAATCTCTGGTCAGCGATTCAGGGGGTTACGTCCACCTGTTGTGAGATCCGCGCGCAGTCTTCCCGGGGTCACCGTAGTGACACCGCATACAGAGGCAGTTGCGCAGACAGGTAAAGGTCATATCAGTTCATCAACCGGACATAACGCCGGGCAAAAGGGACAATCGCCATCGCGGAAAGTCACTTTACAGAAAGGCATGGCACGGCGTCAAAAGTAAATTTGTCGATTCGCAATAAGAAGCTCGCATGGGCATGTTTCGCATGGTTTCGTCACCCGGCACGATAATCGATTCTCGTATCCGGTACGATACGGCCACGTGGTCGACACCAGTCTGAGAGTGACAACCCAATGCAATCATCCCGGTACAGAAAAGCGACCCGTGCCCTGCTGTTCACCGTGATGTCTGCATTTTCGGTTGTGATCATTTCATGCGGCGGCGGTGATACCAGTCGTCCAGATGGAGAAATTGTTGGTTCTGGTTCCGGTGCAGGCACAGGGGTGCTTGAAGATCGGCTGACAACCCGGTCAGACGCCATGTTCACCATGGATGACCTTGTCGCACACGGCTACAAGAAGTCGAAAGAGTTCGACACGGCAACTCTCAATGGTGCTTCCGAGGCATGGTACGGCTTCTTCAACCAGAGGGACATCGAGGTCTGGGTTTACGCCTCGCACAACGAAGCATTGAGTTCTGGAGTACCACTCGCAGAATCGGTTATCACCAGGGAGCCGGGACAGACTGACCCGCTGATCCCTGTGGTGAACCGATACCCGGCATTTGCCGTCGCAGGAAACATGCTGATGCTGTGTGAACGTGACCTCGCCACCTGCAAAAGCCTTATCGACCAGCTTCCGTAATCATTTTTCCGGATACGGAAGCTGCGCAAGGTTTACATCAGTGACGGTCGGTACAAAACCACGGGCACGGCTCGATTGATACGCGTCAGCTATGTCATTGGCGCTGGAAGCATAGTCAACCGCCAATACGGTTTTGCCTGCATCCACGATCCAGGCCAACTGTTCTTCCAACCACGCTGTGTCAGATGCTGGCGTGCGTTTGTTTGGCTCTTCCCAACCGAAATAGACACCCTCGATGCCAATCCCGCCGATCACTGCGATGTAGTCCGAACGCGCTCCCAGTTCCGGTGCGTTTTGCGGAAAAATGAGGAATCCCGGACGCTTGGATTTCGCATATTCGCTTATCGCAGACACAAACATCACCATCTCGTCTTCAGCGGTTGTCCTTCCCTTCTCAAGGAAATAGTCATACGCGGCGATGATGTCGAGATAAACACCGTCGAATCCGGTCGCAATGATCTTGTCAAGATAGCTGTCTGGTGTGCCAAATATCAGAGATTGCCATTCCGGCTCCCAGTACCGCACCTTGTAGTTCCCAGCCCAGTTGTGGTTCTCTTTCTCAAACCAACTTGGCT
>JAURLM010000180.1 GCA_030831265.1 Chloroflexota bacterium | reverse complement strand
GGGCAGGGCGGCGACACCCGCACGCACGGAGGTCGTCTTGCCTTGCAGATAGTCCGGGTTGTGGACACGGTGAGTGTGTGCCAGCTTTTCCAGTATCGGCGCAGTCTCAGGGTCACTTTTACCGGTCACGACATAAACTTCGTCGACACCGCCCGCTAGCAGGTTTTCGACCTGCGCTTCGACCAACGTTTTTTCCTGCCACGATAGCAACGGCTTGGGGCTTCCCATCCGTGAGGACTCGCCTGCGGCGAGTAGTATTGCCGTGATTGTCATGGACGCGATGGTACGACAATCACTACCCGTTACGGCAAGGCCATCATGAAGTTCGGCGCGGTTTAGCACGGAGGTCAGATTGAGACTTAAAGGTAAGACAGCGATAGTCACTGGCGGTGGTGCGGGGATAGGAGAGGCAATTGCACTGGCTTTTGGCCGGGAAGGCGCGCGTGTTGTTATCGCTGATAGAGACGCCTCGCGTGGTGAAGCTGTAGCAGGCGCGGTACAGCGGATGGGTGGCGATTCACTGTTCGGGCTCTGCGATGTCGGATCAACTGACAGTGTCACTGAAATGGTTGCGACAACGGTTTCACGTTTGGGGAAACCGGAAATACTGGTCAATAACGCTGCAATCCAGCTGATTGGACAGGATTCACGCGTGCATGACGTTTCGGAGAACGCGTGGGACCGGACGATGAACGTAAATCTGAAAGGTACCTGGCGCTGTATGAGATCAGTGATACCGCACATGCTGGGTCAAGGCGGTTCAATAGTGAACATTGCCTCGCCGACGGGGATGCTGGGTGTTGCTCCGGGTTACTCTGCGTACAGTTCAAGCAAAGGAGGTGTGTTCGGGTTGAGCAGGGTTGCGGCAGCTGAATACGCTCGTGATGGCATACGAGTTAACGCGGTTGTCCCTGGAACAACTATTACTCCACTGATAGAGGACATGCTCAACGATGACGCAACGCGCCGCTCGCTTGAAGCCAAGTCTCCAATGGGAAGACTTGGGACACCTGCGGACGTAGCCGGGATAGCCGTGTTCCTTGCGTCGGACGAAGCGTCTTATTGCACAGGCGGTGTATACATGGCCGACGGTGGTATGACGGCCGTTTAGTCGGCAGTCACCGGCTCAGCGTCTTTGGCAGCGCGACGTGCGGCCGCCTGGATGAGGCGCTCTTCTAGTTTGAGCACTCCGCCGTTGCCGCCCAGCCTGAACATGAGTACTTCCGACATGATGCTCAGCGCTATCTCCTCAGGAGTGCGTGCGCCGATGTCCAGCCCGATTGGCGACCGCGTGCGCCTGATGTCATCAAGCGAAAAGCCGCGCTTGAGCAGTGCCTCGTAGATGAGGATCGTCTTGCGCTTGCTGCCCAACAGTCCAACGTAACTTGCCGGGGTGCGAAGCGCGGACGCCAGTGCTGAGTCATCATACCGGTGCCCGCGGGTTGCAATTACGATGAAGCTGTTCGCGTTGATCGGAAGCTGTTGCAGGCCGGTCTCGTAGTCACCAACCTTCACTATTTCCGCTTCCGGGAACCGTTCAGGGTTAGCGAACTCCTCACGGTCATCCAGGATGAACAGGCGGAAGCCCACGCTCTTGGCGATAGGCGCCAGTGCCTTGCTTACGTGCCCGCCGCCAGCGATTACGAGCGTCGGGGGAGTTGTGTAAGCCTCGATGTAATACTCGACACCTGAACTGGTGACCACGTAGTCGTTCTTGCCAAGCGCCATTAGCTCCCGTGCCCGGCGCGCGCTTTCAGACTCCAGCTTCTCGTCACCGAGTGAACCGCTGGTAGCACCGTTTTCTCGCACCAACATGCGCTTGCCGACCGTGAGGCCAGAATCTTTCGGCGTCTTTACGATGTTGACGATGGCGACCGGTTTTCCACCTTCGTAGGCTTCAACAACCTCGTTGGCGAACTCGCCGTAGGTGTCACCATCGCGGACGGGATCGATCAGGAAGTACATAGTCCCGCCGCAGACAAGCCCGTCTTGCGCGGCGAGCTCTTCGTTAAGCTCGTAGTCACGCAT
This sequence comes from Chloroflexota bacterium, assembly GCA_030831265.1. Classification (GTDB taxonomy): domain Bacteria; phylum Chloroflexota; class Dehalococcoidia; order Lucifugimonadales; family Lucifugimonadaceae; genus JAJCYX01. Next base: position 2,546 of record JAURLM010000180.1, on the reverse strand, counting down.
CTCTGCATCCCCGCCGCGTTTGAGTAGCTGGCGTGCAGCAAACCAGATGTCGCCTTCCACGCAACCACCACCGAGCGTGCCGACGCCACTGCCGTCTTTACGGACGAGCAACTTGGCCCCGGATTTTTGTGGCGTTGAGCCGGAGGTGCGAATGACCGTGGCAATGACATGCTCATTGCCCGATTTTGCTTCTTCCACGGCTGCTCTGAATACAGATTCCATCGTTGTACGTTCCCCGGCAATGCCAGTTCATCGTGAGTGGTCAGTGCGCCAATTATGGCGATACAAATTAGATGCAGCGACCTGCGGCATGGATATACACGAACAAATCCAGATTAGCACAGCGCTTCTGTGCAGCATCCTGCTACCCGTTTGCGGCTCGTTCCACAGCCTTGACGATCTTGTCGTATCCCGTGCAGCGGCAGAGGTTTCCTGCCAGGTTCAACCGAATCTCATCCTCGGAAGGGTGCGGGTTATTTTTCAGCAGGAAGGTGGTCGATATCAGGAAGCCCGGCGTGCAGAATCCACACTGCAAACCGCCTTCCTTAACAAAGGCGTCCTGGATGGCAGACAGCTTTCCACCGGTTTCCAGGCCTTCGACAGTCGTCACCACTCGCCCATCAGCCTCAGGGGCAAGGACGAGGCATGAGCATGCTGTCTTGCCATCGAGCATCACGGTACATGCACCGCAGTTGCCGTTGGAGCATCCTTCTTTAGTGCCCGTTAGACCCATCTTGTCTCGCAGTGTCTCCAGCAGGGTCCATGTGGAATCCACAAGCTGTTCCTGCTCGACACCGTTGACTGTGAACTTTATGTGTTTGGTTGGCATGACTTGTTCCGATGTCCCTGGGTGTCTGTCGTTAGAGGCTGATGCCGATTCGCTCAAGGCAGATGCTAAGTGTGCGGCGTGTAAGGACTCGTACTAGTTCACGTCGATACTCAGCGGAGCCACGCACATCAGTGATTGGCGTCGCAGATTCGACGGCCGCGTCACCAGCGCTTGCTATCAGAGCTTCGGTTATCACCTTGCCTTCCAGCACTGACTCCGCACCGCGTGCCCGAACTGGAGTCGGTGCGACCGATGCGAGGGCGATGCGTGCCTTGCGAACGGTTTTGGTAGCAGGGTCGACGTGAATAAAGCTGGAAACACCAGCCACTGCAATGTCCATTTCATTGCGCGGGATGAACCGCAGATATGCCGATGCACTGCTTTCCGGTGGCTTCGGAAGGATGAGTTCCTGAAGGATTTCACCGCTTTGTAGCACGGTCTGCCCGGGTCCAACGAAGAAGTCCGCCAGTTCAATTTTTCGAGTTCCAGACGGGCCAGTGATGACTGCGACCGCTTCGTGGGTTAGCAAATTCGGTGTCGTGTCACCGGATGGTGCAGCGTTGCAGACGTTACCCCCAACAGCAGCGCGGTTCTGTATCTGGACAGAGCCTACAAGGCCGGTGGCGTCTGCCAGCCCGCCATACAGGCGGTTGACCGTGGCGTCGTGATGAACATCTGAGCAGGAACGAGCTGCGCCGATGTGCAGTCCGTCTGAACCCATCTCCAGCTTCTGAAGTTCTGGTATGCGTTTCAGATCGATGACGAGATCAGCGTTACGCCGATTCGTCTTTAGCTGGTCGATGAGGTCGGTGCCGCCGGCGAAAGCGCGGACTGTGCCGCTGCTACCCATGAGCTTGACCGCTTCAGCGAGAGAGGTTGGTGCTGCGTAGTCGAATGATGGCATGATTGTCCGGGGGGGCTAGTGTGCGCTTGATCAGACAAGCGAGATTGTAGCTCTAAGTCGGACATCAGGCGATTCGTATTCGAAAACGGGTGCGCAGGCACGGTTAACTTGATGTACGAGCACTTGCGCCTGTCTACGCTCCTAACGCGTTCCGCGCATCTCGGACAGAGCCGATCAGGTTGGCGATGTTTGTGAACTCCGCCTGGTTGTCGCGATAGAAATCGGTTCCGATTTCGTTCATGACGACAGTTGCTATCCCTTTCAGGATATCCCGAACGTTTTCGAGGCTATTCACAGAGGCGTTTTCGGGATCGACCTCTTTCACTTTGGCCAACAGACTTTCGGTGTCCAGCAGGACGTATCCAATGACTGCGGTCACGCCACCCCAGAGAGGAGCGTTCATAGCAGCGCTGGCTGATGGTGTTGTGGACATGTCGGGCTCCGTTAACCGCTGATGAAATGAGCCGCCCATGAGAGGGGACTTAACCCATCGTGGACGGCTCGTGCTAGCGGAGACTTGGAGTGGTCACCAGCAAGGGGCTCGGTCTTCACTTAACCCTGAACGGCTCCAGCGTGTCCCATTTCGGCTCCAGGCCAAGACCGGGACGGTCCGGCGCATAGACGTATCCATCTTCGATCTTGAGTTCGTGCTCCCATATCTTCCCGTGCATTGGGTCAACGGTATCCCGGTAATACTCAAGGATGAGTCCGTTCGGGATTGCGGCGACGAGGTGGATGTGAACCGCCTGCGCTCCGTGGGGAGCGATGTCCAGGTCATTCGCCTGCGCCAACGCGGCGACCTTCATGAACTCC
>JAURLM010000179.1 GCA_030831265.1 Chloroflexota bacterium | reverse complement strand
CTCCAGTACCGCCTGAAGTACCAACAGGACCGTTTCCAACTCCAACTCCCCGACCCACCAAGAACGTAAATCTAGTGCCATTCGCAGGCGGGGAACGCGGGCCGGGACTCGTGGTCTCAGGTGACAACGGCAGTGGCTTCTACAACGCTGAAAACGTGGTCATAAGTTGGTGGATAACCAACGTCGGCCAATACGCCACTAACGAGGTGTTCGACGTCGAGATTCGGCTTGATGATGTCAGCATCAAGAGATGGACAACGCACGGGCTATCCCCGAACTGGAGCGTCCGAGTCGAAGATGTCGGAGGTATCTTGTCCGGCCTCCGCCCAACAGCCGGAATCCATGAACTTTCTCTTGTGATCGACCCAACCCACCGCGTCCCGGAGATCGTGACGAGAGACAACCGGCTGGACCTGGCAATCAATTTTATGGAACGGCCACCACTTGATGTGCCAGAAGGGCTAAGACCCAACCTCGCACCAGCACTGGTCACCGGCAAAAATCAACCCCTCTTTGCGTCTTTCTACCCGGAAGACCTGCTCTCCGGCAAGCTATCGATCGACCACCAGTCTTACGTGTCATTCGCAGCGCAGAACGAATCTATCCAGTACATCTCGGAGACGGTAGACCTGCACATCTACGTGGATGATGTGCTGGCAGAGAGCCTGCAATGGAATGGACTTTCGCCGGCATCAAACGTTTTCGGTGAGATAGATGACCTGCGGGAACTCATCGACATATCACCGGGGCCGCACAGGCTGAAGCTGGTCGTAGACCCACTCAACAGGGTTCCAGAGTCCAACGAATCAGACAACGTTTACGAAGCCGAGTTCGTATGGGGAGTCGGTGATCCAGCCCCGGCCGAAACGCCGTTCACTCTCACCGCCCCAGAGCGCATATTCCCTACCATGCCAAACCTTGTGCCATATCAGCCGTTCGGCTGGGATGCGGCCATTGTCTTGCGGCAGTCCACGGGCTTACCGGGGATGCTCGTTGAAGGGAAAGATGACACATGGCTGGACACAAAGCTGCCCTTCAGCATCGATTTCAGCTTCACTAACGCCAGCGTGATCAATACCCCGCTCAGCACCGAACTACATGCCGTCGTTCTTATCGATGGCATACAGGTGAAACGGCAGTCGTTCAATCTCGGCTCAAACAACGGCAATGCCACCTGGACACCCACTATTGAGATGACTTCGACAGGTATCTCAGCCGGTGAGCACACGGTGCGTGTCGTACTCGACCCGGACAGGCAAATTGACGAATTCAACGAAGACGACAACATCTTCGAGCGCACCTTCACGTTTCATGACGGGCCCGCACCTGCTCCACCGGAACCATTCAGCATGTCGGATGACCAGATTTCGTCCGCACTGGCCCCGCTGCTCGGCGAGATGATGCAACAGGTGAAGCCGTTAACCGGCCTCGGCTCAGGGAGCCGTGACTGGACACCTGAAATTCTCGCGGCAGCACAGGCAACCTACTTCCTGATGACCGGGAAAGACCTGAATGAGGAAGGTTATGTAATTCGACTGCTGCCGCACCGGGAGTTCAGGACAAGCTACATTCAGTCATGTATGGCTGGTTGGATGACGCTGACCGACGAGGAATATATCCAGCAATTTGATGCCTGCAACACCAAGACACTGGTTGGCTTCAAGACGCGGATGGCCGGGCAAATTTACCTGTTTATCGATAGCGAACGGTCACCTGCAGACGTTCTCAGCACCCTGCTCCACGAGATCGGTCACGCCTTACAGGACCTGCGCAATCCCAAACAGACCACCATGCGGTCAACAGAATATTCACGAGGACTGAAGGAGGCGCAGGCAGAGATATTCGAGGCTGCAGCGTGGCGCTTTGCAGAAAAGTACCTTGGCGTGAACCTGAGCCAGTTCCCTGACCTGGAGCAATCCCGTGACAGGCTACAGTTCCTTTTCGACAGTCGAAACGCACTGGTGACGGAGCATGATATGGGCTACGTCCTGCTATGGACGCAGGCTCTGACCGATACGCATGACCTGAATCTATCAGAGTCATTACGCACAAACGGGATTCTGAATGCCCAGGAGGCGCTGGAACTATACGAATACCTTGTCGGCATCACTCCATACCGAATCGAAGAATGGGCAGCCAACCTCCTGTCTCAAGATGACCTGATTGCAGAGTTCCAACAGATCGCAATATCGCGTCTTGTTAAAGACCTTCCACTAGAATTAACAGCGAATCCCGCGATGCAGGATTCGGCATGGACTGCCCCATAGAACGCCCCTGACCGATCAACAACGAGCCGCTGCAAGTTGAGCACCGGACAACCACGAAAGAACCTCATGATCCACGATAACGTGCAGTTCGATTTGTACTTCATCCGCCACGGAGAATCCGAAAGCAACGTAACGCCGGGCATCGCCGCCGGTGCAAACTTCGATGCGCCAATGACCGAACGAGGCCACAGGCAGGCGGTCGCACTTGGTGAACGGCTAAAGAGGCAGGGAGTAAAGTTCGACCGCATCTATTCGTCCACACTGATTCGGGCAGTTCAAACGACCGAAGGCATGCTGCGCGGCATGGGCCTTGAAGGCGCTCACTTTGACCGGTCAGAGCACATCATCGAACGTCAGATTCCCGCATGGCGTGGCAAGATGGCTGCCGACGTCTGGACGACAGAGCTGCAGTTCATATCAGCTGAAAAAGGCAAGTGGTTCCAGCCCGCGGATGGCGAATCCGAGCGCGCTGTCGAACGCCGCGCGGGCAACTGGCTTGAGGACGAGATCCTCTACAACCCGGAGTGGCACCAGAAGCCCGGTAACCACACCATCGCAATCGTCTCCCACGGCATAACGATGCGCGCGCTCCTGCACTACATCACGAACTGGGACAGCGCGTTTATACGCCGTACAGAGATCCACAACACGTCGATTTCGCGCCTGCGCTTCGGCCGATCTGGATGGTCGATCGTAAACATCAACGACCACAGCCACACAGAGGAAATCGGAGACATCATTCGCGAGGGAATCATCCAGGGCGACACAGTGACTCCGTAGTACCGATGAATACCGGCGATACAGACCGATCACGCATGGTGGACTCGCTCAGGCAACCTTCCGCCTACTCACACCTTGCCGATGGGATGGCCGAGGTCACCCACATCGCAACGCACATCTCGGACGTGTTTCTCGCCGGAGAATTCGCTTACAAGGTCAAAAAACCGGTCAACTTCGGCTTTTGTGACTTTTCGACTCCCGAACTGCGACGAAGATTCTGCGAACGGGAAATTAAGCTCAATGCCCGTCTTGCCAGTGATGTCTACCTGTCACTGGAACCCGTCAATTTCGACCCCGCTTCCGGCAAGTTCAGTGTCAGTGGCCCGGGCGAGCAGGTTAATGTTGCGCTGAAAATGCGGCGACTAAACTCAAATGACGAATTGAACCGGCTTCTGGAGCGTGGCTCAGCCGGTCCTGATGACATTGCAAGAATCGCGAAGCTACTGGCGCAGTTCCACGCTGATGCAAAACCTGCTCCCGCGCAATACGGAACTGTGAACGGCGTCTCTGGAATCGTGCTCGGCAACCTTGATCGCGTCGCAGAGCACGCTCCGCCCGAACTTGACCGCGTCGCCTTTGCAGACATCACCGCCTACGCTAATTCATTCCTGGCAGCACGCGGAAAACTCATCACGCAACGCCATGCATCAGGTGCGCCGCGCTTATGCCACGGAGACCTTCATGCAGGGAATATCTTCCTGGAGCGCAATTCCGGCGGCGATAGAACAATCACAATCATCGACTGCATCGAGTTCAACGACAACCTTGCATGTATCGATCCTGCGGCGGACGTAGCATTTCTTTCGATGGACTTGAAGCACCGCGTCTACACACAACTCGCCAACCTGCTGATTGCATCGTACATGGACGCATCCGGCGACACCGGTATAGTGCCCTTGTTGCCGTTTTATGAGTCATACCGGGCAATGGTTCGGTGTATGGCGGCATCTATTTCTGCGAAGCAAACAGAGGGTCTGCAAAGGCAGGGACACGTAGCTGAAGCAAACGCATATCTCCGGCTTGCGTGTGACATAACGGCGCAGGACCGTCCGCAATTTCTCGCAATCACATCCGGACTTACCGGAACCGGTAAAAGCACCGTCGCAGACCTGGTTGCCCGCCAGTGGAATACGGTGCATCTGCGGACAGACGCTATTCGCCGGGAACTGGCTGGAATCGGCCCCACCGAACGCACAGGAGCCGCAGTCAAAGCTGGAATCTACAGCACCGAAATGTCTCGTCGCACATACGCTGAGATGCACCGTCGAGCGCAGCAGGCAATTAATGCTGGAAAATCCGTCATCATGGACGGTACACACCTGCAACCGCGCTTCAGGGAACAGTCGCTCAATATCGGCCGCACGGCAGGGATCAAAACGGTAGTCATTGAGTGCCTGCTTGACGAACCAGAGACCCTCAAACGGCTTGAACAGCGGTATGCCAGTGGAACCTCTGAATCAGAAGGCAGACCAGAGGTCTATCAGCAGCAGAAACCATCATGGCAACCCGCCGTAAAGCGCGAGGCAGACGTGGTCGCACGCATCAACACCACTGGCTCAATGGACGAACTGCCCGGCCATGTATTCACAGCGCTCTGGCGGGGACTACTCTCCGTCCGTTAGATTCAGCCGGACGCGCAAAGGCGGGACGCTGCTAGTAGCATCCCGCCCCTGCAAGGATCGCCTTAATTAGTGTCGCTGTACCGGGATACCCTTCAGCAACCCTGCGTCGTACATCTGGTTCCACTGGTCAAGGAACGTTCCGTTCCATTCGGTGGTCAGCTTGGACTGCATCATGTCCCGCAAGATGGGCCAGAAGATAATGATGCCGTCTGCCCCATCCCGCATGCACGCCTCAGCAGTTGCGACTGACCGCACCAGCGCCGCCGTCAGGTACGGGCGGTCATCCCATCCGTCAAACATCGCTCGGCAGTCCCGAATCAGCTTCGTGGGATCACCGTTCACATCCCGGTACGGCTCACAGAACGGAAGCACATGCGTCACACCGGCCTGTGCCACTGCTGCGGCCTGTGGCAGGGTGAAGACCGTCGTGCAAAACGTCTCGACTCCCTGTTTCTTCAACTCAGCAAACGCGTCCAGCGCGTATACCGTCGCTGGTATCTTCAGAATGATCTGTCCGGGAGCCATCTTGACGAAGACTTCACCCACGTCCAGTAGTTCCTGCGTGGAATGACCGTCGATTTCAATGGCGACCGGCTTGTCCGTGATGTCCAGGTACCGCTGCACGACATCAGTCAACTGGCCGTACTTCTTCACCATGTCGTTCAACACTACTGTGTTGGTGACGATGCCTGCCGCGCCGCGTGGCATCCACTCCTTCAGGTCTTCCGGGTCACCGGCAAGCCAGATCGCCGGGCCGCGCTCCTGCTGTCTGCGAGCATTCACCGGCATCACTGCCGGGCTAGCGCCGTTCGTGTGCTTCTGCGTGGTAGTCATAACTGGAACTCCGGGACGACTGAGGCTGTACGAAGTTGAATTGCGCCCGCGGGCGCGCCGATGCCGTCAGTCTACCGCTTCAAGACGAGATACGCGCACAGTAGCGTCAATCCATACCGTACCAACGTACGGGTGAATCAGGAATTGGCAGGGACGGCGAGCACCGGGCGGGTCTGTGACCGAACGAGGCGGTCTGTCGTAGACCCGAGCACGTTCGGCTTGCCGCTCATTGAGGTTGTCGATACTGCGATTATGGCCCCGCGACGCGATCCTGCGATGCCAAGCATCTCCTGGTCAGCAAGACGCTTTCCAACATGCGTACTGACCGGGAGACCGGTTGCAGACAGTTGGCCCCGCAGGGATTCCAGGTCATCTACAGCAAAGTCATCAACGGCACTGTAGTACTTCGCCGCTCCACCGAGCCCGTCGACTGGTTCAACGGCACGCACAAGCACCAGCTCACATTGCAGTGCCCGTGCAAGAGCTACAGACGGCTCAACTGCATTACTGGCACTCGCAGAACCGTCATGCCCCATCACAACAGCCGCCGATGGTGTGTACGCCGTGGCACTCAGGGGGAGCACCAGAACCGGTGTGGTACACCTGCTCAGAACAGCGTGAGCCGTGCTCCCAAGCAGGTCTTTGCGGCCAGCAGCGGTGGCGTGGCCGGTCATAACAATAAGCCCTGCTTCATACCGATGCGCTGCATCGACTATAGCCTCTGACGGGTCACCCTGTTCAGAGTCGGTCGCAACACCGAGGTTCTTCATCCGCAATTCAGCGGCCACATCTTCAAGATGTGCCTCTACTGCATCAGCCTTTTCATCAGCCGTTCTCGCCTGGAACAGCACAAGACCTGCGCCAACAGCCTGCGCCAGACCTGCGGCATAAGGGACAATACCTTCGGCTATCGCAGAGCCGTCCAATGGAACCAGTATTCGCTTGAAGAACGGAGGCACCATCTGACGGCTCCTGTGCAATTCCTGACCGGTAGAAAAATTTTAGCTCATGCCCTGCACCGGGGGTGTCAGCGCAGGTGAACTCTGTGTGAACCTGTTGCTGCTAATTCGGCAGGGCATCCGCCAGCACTTCGGTCAGGAAGCGCGGGGCACGCCCTGTGCCATCCTCGATCTGCTGCCTGCACGAAACACCTGTGACCGCAATCTCTGCTTCCGCAGGCGCCTTCCTGATAGCCGGGAACAACCGCTCCTCACCCACCTTCATCGAAACATCGTAGTGCTCTTTTTCGAATCCGAACGACCCGGCCATTCCGCAGCACCCGGCATCAATCATCGATGCCTTGAACTGCGGGGGCAATCCGAGCACCTTCAACGCTGACTGTGCTCCAACAAGAGCCCGCTCATGGCAGTGTACGAACAGCCGCACGTCCTTGGCACTATCTCCCCATTCGATCTGCTGCTTTCCATCGCCAACTGTAGCTGCGAGCAGTTCTTCAATCATCATCACAGCACCGGCCACGGCCTTTGCCTTGCCGTCACCGGGCAGCAGGTCAGGATATTCGTCCTTAATCGCCATCATGCAGCTGGATTCACAACCAACGATCTTCGCTCCATCCATCACCTGTTCGTAGAGCGAGTCGACGTTATAGCGAGCGTTCTTTGCCGCCATGTCCAGCATGCCCTTGGAGACCATCGGACGGCCACAGCATTTGCGGTCTGCAAGGACAACTTCGTAACCCAGCGCTTCCAGCAATCGGACTGCGCCAATGCCGGCTTCCGGGTGGTTGAAGTTGATGAACGTGTCATGAAAGAACACAACTTTGCCGCGTGATTTCGTGGTCTGCGGAGTGTGGTTCTTGAACCAGTTTTCAAACGTCTGCGTGGCGATCGCCGGGAACTGTCTCCGCCCGTCCATCTTCAGCAATTTGTCAGAAAACCAGCGGCCAACTGGCGAACGGTTTACCGCATTGGCCAGCACTGCCTGTGGCCCGGCGGCGAGCGAGTTCAGGCGATGAATGTTAACCACCACTCTGTTGCGGAGAGGAACACTGTGCGACTTGTAGTACGTGTTGAGAAACTCGTACTTAATCTTCGCCATGTCCACGTTGGAAGGACATTCGGATTTGCATGACTTGCACTCAAGACAAAGGTCAAGCACCTTGAACATACGCTCAGAGTTGAGTTGCGCTATTGGCAACGCGCCAGAGATGGCAGATCGCAACGCATTGGCCCTGCCACGGGTTGAGTTCTCCTCTTCTCGGGTGGCCTGGTACGAGGGACACATGGCACCTGCGTGAACTTTCCGGCAATCCCCGACACCGTTGCATTTTTCGATTGCACCGGCGAAACCGCCCTCCGCAGTAAAGTCCAACCGAGTCTTGATCGTCTCGGTTCTGTAGTTCTCTCCATAGCGCAGGTTCTCGGTCATCGCGGGCGTGTCAAATATCTTGCCCGGGTTCATCGTCAGGTTCGGATCGAACGCATGCTTAACATCCCTGAAGTTTTGCACAAGATCCTTACCAAACATCTTCTCCGACCACACGCCGCGGACAATTCCGTCGCCGTGTTCAGCAGACATTGCGCCGCCGAATTCCAGTACAAGATCAGAGATTTCGTCTGCGATTTTCTCCATCTGCTTTGCACCCGCGGCGGTCTTCAGATTTACTACCGGGCGGATGTGCAAACAGCCCACAGAAGCATGGCCGTAGTAACCAGCTTCGGTTCCATTGGAGCGGACAATCTCGTCGAACCGTTTCACATATTCGGGCAGCTTTTCTGGCGATACGGCAGTGTCTTCGACGAACGGTAGCGGCTTGGCATCGCCCTCGATGTTCATCATCAGGCCGAGCCCAGCCTTGCGCATGCCCCAGACCTTCGCCATCTGTGCCGGTTCAACCAGCCGCGTCACCGCGTAGCCAAGCTCCAGCCGGCGCATCTTCTGCTCCAGCTTGTCCAGCTTCGCATTCACTTCATCCAGCGTCTGCCCGTTCATCTCAACGACGAGGATGTCAGTTGGTTCACCCTGCAGGAAATCAAGGCTTCGAGCGAAACCGAGCGAAGCCCTGGCCTCACGAATAATCATCGCACCGATGTGTTCGACCGCTGCCGGCTCTTCTTCCAACGTCGCAACGGTGGCTTCCATCGATTCAACAAGGTCCTTGAAGTGAATCACCGCAAGGCCGGAATATGGCGGAATAGGCTCAAGGTTCAGCTTGGCAGATGTAACCGCCAACAATGTGCCTTCGGACCCGACAGCAACCTTGACAAGGTTCAGTGCAGCGCTGTCCTGCACAAGGTCAAGGTTGTAGCCACCAACACGGCGAAGAATCTTAGGGAACCGCTTCTCCACCTCGGCCGCTGAAGCCTGCGCTATCTCCGGGATGCGACGGTATATCTGTGCCTCCAGCCCGGTTCCTGCCTGCTTCTGAGCCAGGATTTCCGCACTAATCTGACCAAGATGAGCAGGCGTGCCGTCGGAAAGCACGACATCCATTTCCAGCACCTGATCAACGGTCTTGCCGTAGATGATCGAGTGCGAACCGCACGAATTGTTGCCCATTGCACCGCCGACATTTGCGCGGCTGGATGTGGACGGATCTGGCGTAAAGAACAGGTTGTGCTGCTTCAGTTGGCGATTCAGATCATCAATGGTCACACCGGGTTGAGTGCGTACCCAGCGCTCTTCCGGGTTCACTTCCAGCACGTTGTGCATGTACTTGGAAAAATCCAGCACAACGGCATGATTGACGGTCTGGCCTGACAGGCTGGTACCGCCACCACGCGGCAACACCTTAACGCCGTTCTTCGCCGCGATTTCAAGCACAGCAGAAACGTCTGCGGCATCACGCGGCAACACCACACCTACGGGCTCCATCCGGTAGATAGAAGCATCCGTGGCATACATCGCCCGAGAGAATGCATCGAACCGCACTTCACCGCCAACAGCCCGTCGCAGTTCCTGCTCGAAGTCGGTGTTTGCGGAAGAACGACGGTCAGCCTGTTGAATTGTCATGCGCTTCTATCCGTCACGCCGTCATCCATCTAACGGTCCGTGGATTGCAAAGGGTTAGTCACGGGCAACAGCGTGTCACCCCGTCAGTGGTTATTTTCAGACTCAGGCAAGATGGCGGAAAGCAGAACGCTGCCTGCAAGCACCAGCAGGATAAACGCCAGCGACATGAATATCACTGCCTGTTCACCCAGCCCTGCCGATTTTTCAACTTCGTGCAGCCAGTTTGCAAATGCGGTTTCGACGATCATCTTTAAACCAACAAACGCCAGGATGATGGCCAGTCCGTATTGCAGGAACCGGAACAGCCGGACCATGCCTTCCAGCAGGAAAAACAAGGGACGCATGCCAAGAACGGCCATCGCGTTTGAT
>JAURLM010000178.1 GCA_030831265.1 Chloroflexota bacterium | reverse complement strand
TCCAGCATGTTACGAATGGTTATGTGCTGGCTGCCTTCATTGTCAGAGGCAGCCTCGAATTGCTTGAACACAGCCTTATCGTTTCGCGTGGCAGCGTCCTGCAACAGGGCGATTGTGTCCGGGTTCCACATGTGCCGCTCGCCAGTCCCACGCCACAGGTACAGGCCGCCCAGGTCCAGCCGGAGGTTAGTCGGGATGTCCTCTTCAGGATAGGCCCGAGCGTGATTGGCTATCACATCCGCAGCGAGGTCTTCGATGTCAACGCCACCAATACGAGACTCGGTCCAGCGGAAGAACTCGTCAGTCACCTTCTGTGACAGGCCTAGTGCCTCAAATACCTGCGCCCCGATGTATCCCTGGAGTGTCGAGATGCCCATCTTGGACATGGTCTTGAGCACACCGGATTCAACTGCGTAGCGGAAGTTCTGTTCGGCCTTGTCCTGCTTTGGCAGAGGACGTTCCGCTGTTGGTTGTGCCCGCATTCCTGCGATGGACTCCAGCGCAAGGTACGGGTTGATCGCAGATGCGCCGTATCCGAACAGCGTGGCGAAGTGGTGAACCTCACGCGGCTCCCCGGACTCAACAATGATGTCAGCCTGTGTGCGCGTCTGTTCCCGGATCAAGTGGTGATGTACCGCACCTGTTGCGAGGAGCGACGGGATAAACGCGTGTTCTGCATCGACACCGCGGTCTGACAGCACAAGAATTGTGAAGCCATCTTCGATCGCCTGTGAAGCTTCGTCACGGATGCGCTGAATCGCCTGTTCGAAGCCTGTTGCGCCTTCCTTTACAGGAAACAGCGTCGAAATGGTCTTCGCTTTTACGGCATCACTGGTGGACGCCTTGATGCGGGCGAGATCACGATTAAATAGCAGTGGATGATCAACGCGCAAAAGACTGGCGTGCTCAGCCGTCTCATCGAACAGGTTTGGCCTGCGTCCAAGCGGCACCGCCATCTGCGTAACAAGCTTTTCACGGATCGGGTCAAGCGGTGGGTTGGAGACCTGCGCAAACTTCTGCTTGAAGTAGCTGAACAGGCTCTGCGGCCGGTCGGAAAGAACCGCAAGCGGCGCGTCGTTACCCATTGACCCATTCGGCTGTGCGCCGGTAGTCGCCATCGGGCCGATCAGCCATTTCAGGTCTTCCTGTGAATATCCGAAGACCATCTGTCGTGAGACAAGGCTATCGATGTCGATACCAGGGACTACTTCCGGTTCAGGAAGTTCATCCAGGATTACCCGGTTGCTTTCCAGCCACTCCGTGTAAGGCTGACGACCTGCAATTTCTGCGATCACCTCACCGGGCGGCACAATGCGCTGTTCGTCGAAATCAACAAGGAACAGCCGACCGGGGGCAAGCCTGTCACGATATGCGATCTCTTCCGGTGCAATGTCCAGTACGCCTGCTTCTGAGGCCATAACCAGCAGGTTGCTCTTGGTGACCCAGTAGCGGAACGGGCGTAGTCCGTTGCGGTCAAGCACAGCACCTAGCGAATGCCCGTCCGTGAACGTGATCATTGCCGGGCCGTCCCATGGCTCCATCATCCCGCCGTGGTACTCGTAGAACGACTTGACATCTTCTGGCATCGACTCGTTGCCGTACCACGCAGCAGGCAACATCATCGCCGCTACGTGCTCCAGCGAACGTCCGCCCATGCGGAGGAACTCGAACGCGTTGTCCAGCGAAGCCGTGTCAGACGGCTCATCAGCTTCGCAGACAGGCGCGATGTCCTTCGTGTCGTTGCCAAAATAGTCGGAACTCAGACCCTTCTCCCGCGCCGTCATCCAGTTGCGGTTGCCGCGAACAGTGTTGATCTCACCGTTGTGTGCCAGCATCCGGTACGGGTGGGCAAGCCGCCACGATCCAAGCGTGTTGGTGCTGAATCGCGAGTGAACCATTCCGAAGGCCGTCACCATGTCCTCATCAGCCAGGTCAGGATAAAAATCCTTCATCTGGTCAGCGAAGATCAGGCCCTTGTAGACGATGGTCCTCGCTGACAGTGAGCAGACGTAGAAATAGTCTGTGATCAGATCACGCTGCTCTGCGGAAACCTGGTTGCGGACAGCGCGTTCCGCAGACTTGCGAGTGACATATAGCTTGCGCTCGAAATCATCCTCGAAGACTCCTTCCGGTGCTTCGAGAAACACCTGCCGAATACGCGGCATCACTTCACGAGCCATGTCACCGATGCCGTCAGGGTTTACCGGCACATCACGCCAGCCCAGCACCTTGACTCCGTGGGCAGCCGCTGCTTCGGCGATAGCTGATTCACAGAGGTTTCGAAGTGCATCTTCGTGCGGCAGGAATGTCATCCCCACGGCATAGCGGCCTTGTTCCGGCAACTTGATTCCAGCGGTAGCGGCAACCTTGCGCATGAACAGATCCGGCATCTGTAGAAGGATGCCGGCACCGTCACCAGTGCGCGGGTCACATCCACATGCCCCGCGATGACCCAGGTTGATCAGGACTTCCAGTGCCTGGTCAATAATCTGGTGGTTGCGAGTGCCATCGATGTTGGCAACAACGCCAACACCGCATGCGTCATGCTCGTTCGCCGGGTTGTAAAGCCCATGCGTGGCAATGTGATCCATGTCTGGGACCTGGATGACCTGTGACTGATTCCGGTGTTGTCCGTTTTTCATACTTTCCACTATCGGTCTGAAATGTTTCAGTTGTGTAACGATCCTCAATACGAATGCCCTCGGCTAACGTCCCTGTAGCGTTGCCGTTCGGCAGGACTCAGAGCATTTTCAGGTATCTGGACTTTTCAAAATCTGTGACTGTTTGCGAGTAGTCTGCCCATTCGAGTGTCTTGTTGCGAATGAAGCTTTCCATCACCGTCGGTCCGAGTGCTTTACGCAGCAGGTCACTTTCACTCGCCAGCTTCAATGCGCTGTCGAGTGATGTTGGCAATTCGTTTACCCCATGAGCCTTGCGTTCAGCCGAGCTCATATTGAACGGGTTGCCCTTGATCGGTTCAGCCAGTTCGTAACCCTGCTCGATGCCTTCCAGCCCCGCAGCCAGGATCGCTGCGAATGCAAGGTAAGGATTGCAAGCTGAATCAGGAGCGCGGTACTCAATGCGTACGCTGTCCTCCTTGCCGGGCCGGTAGGTCGGCACTCTGACAAGGTCCGACATGTTTCCAGATGTGTAGCTGGCAAATATAGGGGCTTCAAGTCCCGGTACAAGCCGCTTGTATGAATTGACCCACTGATTTGTTACGGCGGTTATCTCTGGCGCGTGCCGCACGAGTCCCGCAAGGAACTGCCGAGCTACCTCAGACAGGTTCCCTGGCGCAGACGGGTCATAGAAAGCGTTACTGTCACCTTTGAATAGCGACATATGGGTATGCATGCCGCTGCCGTTCGACTGCTGGAACGGCCTTGGCATGAAAGTCGCATATCCACCGTTGTGTGCAGCCAGCTCTTTGACGGCTACCTTGAAGGTGATAATCGAATCAGCCATCGTCAGTGCGTTCGTGTGACGCAAGTCGATCTCATGCTGGCCGTCAGAGACTTCGTGGTGGGAATGCTTGACAGGGATGCCCATCTCTTCAAGTGCAATTACCACTTTGCGGCGAAGGTCAGCCCCGGCATTGTCCGATGACTGATCGAAGTAGCCACCGGCATCGTAAGGACGCGCGTCCTCACTTGACTTCAGGTGGTAATACTCAATCTCCGGGGCAACGTAATAGGTAAACCCCAGGCTGCCCGCTTTTCGCAGCACCCGCCGGAGCACTTCACGGTTATCCGTGTCTGCCGGTTTACCTGCCGCTGTCTTGATATCGCAGAAAATACGCGCCACAGCGTTTTCGCGTGGTCGCCAAGGGAGTACCTGCCATGTTGAAGGGTCAGGCATGGCAACCATGTCTGATTCTCCCTCGCGTGCGAGCCCTTCTATGGATGCACCATCGAAGCTGGCACCGCCTCGCAACACATCTTCCAATTCATCCACAGTGATGGCAAAGCCTTTGAGCGTGCCAAGGATGTCGGTAAACCACAGGCGGATGAAACGGACGCCGTGCTCGTTCGCCGAGTACAGCGCAAAGCGGATTGCCTCTTCGTTGGCGTCCCGCTGTTTTGTGTCCTGAACCTGTGTCATGCCTGGGGTCTGCAGCTATGGCCGAATGGAAACCGATCCTGCGGCGCGTGGTGGAGAGTAAGTGAGGAAGTATTGGAGATTGTGAAACTTTTGTCAAACTTTGACAGAGTCAATTTATGTCCTGTTGCCGTGTCAGTCTTTAGCTGGCCACTGTGAATTCCGCCTGATGCTTTCAGGAACCTGATTCATGGTCACTTGTCGGCCGGAACCGATAGCCTACGTTCCACACAGTTTCAATGAACTGGTATCGCACGTCATTGATTTTTGAGCGAAGGCGCCTAACGTGAACATCAACGGTACGCGTGCCTCCGAAGTAGTCGTAGTCCCAGACAGCGCGCAGGAGTGATTCCCGGCTGAATACCCGCCCGGGCCTTGCTGCTATGTACTTCAGCAGCTCGTATTCCTTATATGTAAGGTCGACTTTGCTCCCCGCTAGCGTCACTTCGTAACGATCCTGGTCAATGACAAGATCCCCATGCGTAATCAGGTTTTTCTCCGGAAGACCGTGCGCCCGCGCTACGACCAGTTCGATGCGAGCCAGGGTTTCTACGGTGCTCGCAGGACTGAATGCAACCTCGACATGGCCGGAATTGAAGTCGATTCGTGGTAAATCAAGTCCCTGGACCAGCGCCACCACCGGAAGACCGGTCGCAATTGAATCGGCTATTAGCGTTCCTGCCTCTTCTGGCGAACGCGGGCACCACGCAAGAGCAATATTGAACATCGAAACATCCACAGGATGATCTTTTTGTGGCGTGCTGAAGCTGTGCTGGGGAGCTGACCGGCGCAGTTCTTCAAGGCGTTGGATCGAGTCCGGATGAACGAAACCCAAAGCTAGGACATTGCTCACAATAATTGGTCCATTGACACACCTGACCTCGTCTTCAAGGGAATTTTCAGAGTGGTTTATCCCATGTGGCGACTGCAAAACACGAGGATACCGTACATTGGGCTGATAGCTAACAATTCATGGGGTCAACGACCATGAGTTTCGAAAGTCGTAGATTTCCGTTGACGCAGCACGCTCCGAATTCGTATAATGTCTGTTCGTGGCTCAGACATGCCGGCTCCGGTTATGTGTTTACGCCCTCTTTCTAGGTGAGTTAATGCCGACTATCAATCAACTTGTCCGCCGTCCGCGCAAGCAGACGAGGAAAAAGCCAAAGACACCAGCGCTCCTATTCACGTACAACTCTTCCGAGAAGAAGTTGACGCAGCAGCGCAAGGGCAACCCGCAAAAGCGGGGCGTCTGTTTGCAGGTACGCACGGTTACACCGAAGAAGCCGAACTCGGCACTTCGCAAGGTTGCTCGTGTTCGCCTGACAAACGGTATCGAAGTGACGGCATACATTCCAGGAGAGGGTCACAACCTCCAGGAGCACTCCGTAGTGCTTATCAGGGGTGGCCGGGTTCCGGACCTACCAGGGGTTCGTTACCACATTGTCAGGGGTACGCTGGACACCGCAGGTGTCAGCGACCGAAAACAGGGACGAAGCAAGTACGGGCAGCCCAGAGGCTAACAACCCGTTCCATATTGGAAATCTGAGCCGCCTGTTCAGGCAATCTGGCACTGGGCAGGCGGTTACGTTTGCCGGACGAAATTCCGGCTCGATGGGCAGAGATATATAGATGGCACGAAGAAGACCAGCAGAACCAAGGGTGATAACCCCGGACCCGGTGCACGGCAGCACGGATCTTGCAAAGTTCATCAATCGTTTGATGATCGGCGGCAAGAAATCCACTGCCCGCAAGGCGATGTATGACGCCTTGGACATGTTGGAAAAAGAATCCAACCGTCCGGGTATCGAGGTGTTTGAGCTGGCGCTGCGAAATGCAATGCCTGCACTTGAAGTGAAGCCTCGCCGCGTTGGTGG
>JAURLM010000177.1 GCA_030831265.1 Chloroflexota bacterium | reverse complement strand
TACACGGCGCAGTTTAGTGGAGGAATGAATCCGATGGGACGTGACGCGAAGAGGGCAGGGAGCCGGATTTGCCGGTCCCTGCCCTCATTTGCAAACTTTCAAGCCGTGGCGAGTGCCAGGTGTTTAGTCCCGATACCTGCCGTAGAAGTTGCCATTACCGTTGTTGTGGCCTCCATGGTAGCCATTGTCGTGGCGTCCATTCTCATCGGATGGAGGATTGCTGCCGGGCAGATCCGTCCTGGCATCGCTAATCACGATTGCGCCGCCGAACTGCTCCGTAAGCATGTTGGCGAAGGCGTTGACTTGAACCTTGCCCTTGATGCCGAGGATGTCTGACATGGAGCCAATTCCCTGGCCCAGTTCGAAAGTGCCTGAGTCTTCAACACTCAACGCTACTGGGAACAGCTTGCCGCCAGCATCATCGATGCAAGGCTGCATTGATTCCAACGGCAGGAAGCCAAATGGAGTGTTACCAAAACAGGCATAAGTGCCTGTGCTGCCACCACCAATTCTTAGTTTGGCTGTGCCCTGTGCAATGCCGGTGCCATTGCTGATAGCGAACATGCCTTCCAGCTTTCCACGGAGTGAACCGCTGAGTACCGGCACGTTCAGAATGATCGGCGTGCTTGGGATGGGTATCTGAATCACTGATTCTGTGATGTTGGATAGAGTCGCAGTTGATTCGTGCAGGCTGGTTGCAACCGCTCCGGTAAGAAGCGCGTTCAGATCATCACACGTTGTGGATGACCCCTTGTCACGGCATTCGGTGATAGCACCACCACCGGGTCCACCACCGAGAATGCCCGCCACTAATTCATTGCTGGTTTTTATGGTGACAGACCGTACTGTGCCGTCACGCTTCACCTTGAATTCGGACTGAGTCACTGTTGGTGTCGATGGGTCCTGAGAAGGGCCTACGAACAGCACCTGTCCGACACCGCTCCAAACGGCATGGCCAGAGTCTGCCGATGCCGCTACCGTGAGCACTAGCATCATTGATATTGCAAGCAGGGCAGGAACTGCAAACCTGCTTTTCCTGAACGGTATCATTAACCATCCTCCATTTATGTCGACCATACGACCATAGGGTCCAACTACGCGGTTCAGCAGAGCTTCATGGCTCATAACCAGGCCGCATACGTCTCATTGTCGTGTAGTTGCGGTCAACCTTCATCCGGGAGATTAACCAACAATACAGGCTCATTTCATCCAGCCGGCATGTGCCAATAGGACTGCCTGGGTGAGCCAAAGGGTTCACATTCTGACGAGCCGAGTTGCGGTATCTCCCGATTTCACAAGGGGTTCACAGGGGTAGCTTTGTGATTGAGAACTTTATGGGCAGGGGCGAGGGCATACCCGCGTCTGCACTTAACTGCCGGGAGCACAGCAATTCTGTTCAACATCATTCGCACCCAATCTGGAGAACCGTACGGAGAGGGATTCTGGGCAAACCGCTTTGGATTCCTTGACTACACCGGTGCTCGTTACATTGAGACGCAGGAGAAGCTGCTCCTTGCCCAGTTGGACGAACTCAGCTCCGTGCCTGTGGCGAACCACAACGTTGGCGGGGCGATTCCAAAGAGTGTCGATAAATTCCTGAAGACCGTCCCGCTGACTTCGATAGATGATTACGCCCGTCCCCTGGGTGCGCTGCGGAACTCTCCTCGTGGCAGGTACTACACGTGGGCATACACCATGTACGGTGCCGGCAACGAGAAGTGGGTGCCGTACACACAGCGGGCAATCAAGACACTCGGTGAGACCGCCATGGGTGTTCTTGGCATGGCAACCGAAGGTGCTCCTGACCGCGTGAGCATCAAGCCGGGTGACCGCGCAATTTACAACGTGCCGCCACGGCCGTATCTCGCAGGAATCGCTGCAGTTGAACTCTCCCGTCGATTCGGTCTTACAGGCGTCATCGATCCGGTTGTTGCCGAGAAGATGGAATTCAAAGACCGTATTCGCTTGGAGTACAAGGAAGCGCTGTCCCAGGGAGTCGACATTGTTGTCTCCATGAGCAGCGTTCTCAAGAAGATAAGCGAACGCTTCGAGGACGGGGTCACGTCCGAAGACGGTTCTTCGAGCGGTACCAGCTTGAAAGCCGGTGCACGATACCTGGCGGCTGCCGGTAAGGCCAAACTTTCCCGCCGTCGCCTGCGCCCGAGTGACCTGTGGAAGCCTCGGACGATTGTCGGATGGGGTTTGGATACGCGTCACTTCCGGGATGAAATTGCCCGTGATTGGGGACGCCCACCTTTCGAGATGTACGCATCCACCGAAGCCGGTTGCATGGGAATCCAGTACGGCGTGGACCGTGGGATAGCACTGAATCCGGAAGTGTGCTTCTTCGAGTTCTTGCCAGAGCAAGAGGTCGAGGCACTGCGCAATGACCCCAACTACACCCCTCGTACGGCCCTGCTGCCGGAAGTGGAACCCGGTCAGCGGTACGAGGTTGTCATCACAAGCTTCTACGGCATGCCGTTCGTTCGGTACCGGACCGGTCACATGGTGGATTTCACCGGTGGACAGCTTGGATAT
Source organism: Chloroflexota bacterium (assembly GCA_030831265.1). Taxonomy (GTDB): domain Bacteria; phylum Chloroflexota; class Dehalococcoidia; order Lucifugimonadales; family Lucifugimonadaceae; genus JAJCYX01. The sequence continues at coordinate 673 of JAURLM010000177.1, read as the reverse complement.
GGACCAGACCTCGAATACGTGGGCCGCGCTGATGACCGGCTGGACATAGGCGGTTTCACCCGGATAGATGAATCCACGATTTGGCGAGCAGTGTCGTCCGCAGACATACGGATTAAAGACTGGGTGCTGCGTCGTGAAATCCGTAATGGCGAGACCATGTTGGGGATGTACCTCGAGTGTGCCAGCGATTTCACGGAGCCAGAGATTGCGGGACGCATCCACTCGGCGCTGGTGGATGCCGACCCACTCTATGCCGATGTTGAGAGGATGCTTGGATGGCGGCCGCTTGAAATTCCCACCCTGAGCGCGGGTACTTTCGATCGTTACTACGACGAGATGCGCAAAGCTGGCGCTGAGTTGATTGCTCGAAAGCCGCGCAGGGTCAATACACCTGATACCGCCCTTGATCGACTACTGGCGCTGAGCCGGGATACTGGCGAACAAATGGCGGCCTGATGATTCAAATATGAACGCAATCTACATAGCTCTGCCATTTGTGCAGTTCGCGTTCAGTCTCTTCCTGGCAAACATCGTCGTCGCGAGTGACCCATCAAACAGGGTGAACAGGTTGTTCACCCTGTTCTTGCTTGCAATGGCAGTGTGGGGAATCGCCATCTTCGGCATGCGGGATGCATTCCCGGACAATGATCTTGCGTTCACGCGTGAAAAAATC
>JAURLM010000016.1 GCA_030831265.1 Chloroflexota bacterium | reverse complement strand
CAGCCGAACTGTTCTGGGCAGGGATGGCTGCGTTCGCTTGCAGGGCCACGTCAATGTAAGTTCCGTCGCCATTGTTACGGAACAGGCGGTTTGTATCGCCGCGTACCACCTGTATCGTGGCACCGATCTCAGCGGAGGTGACGTAGATATCCATGTCACCATCCCGGTCGTAGTCGAATATGGCGACACCGGGGTAGCGATTTTCTATAAGTGCGTCGTTGCCGATGCTCGGTGCGATGTTTTTGAACGGTGCAAACTCATCAGCTGCAGGGATTCCGTCTTTTACACCGGGCAGTGTGAAGGGGCCGCCTGAACTGCCATCTGAGCGCGCAAAGAGTTGTTCCACGGACTGGAACTGGTTGCTCTGCTTGATGCGCCCGCTGAGACTGGCATCACCCCACAGGAACGATCCACCAACCAGCACGATGATTCCACCAATGGCTCCCACCGCCCATGTAGCACTGGCGAACGTGGCCAACGCTCGCTTTGGCATGATGTCTCGGAGTCCCCAGAATGTGATCGGTCCGCCTGCAGCGGCTGTGAACAGCAGGGTGGCGGCTGGTGCCGTGCCCATCCCCATCAGTAGCAGCAGTGCCACGAGCGGTATCTCAAATAACAACGGGACATTGATGAGAATGCCGAATGTAGCCGCGATCAACACCCCCTGGAGGTCATTGCCCAGGTAAGTCGCTACGGTCTCCGGGCTGAGCCACTGGATGGCGATTCCACTGATAAACCCGGCCACAATCATGATCGGGGACATGCGGATGAAATAGCCGATGCTCGATTTTGACCATGCCCTGCCGCCTTCATGGAACGCCTGTTTCCATGTGCCAGGCTCTTCGATTTCCGAGGCGGCGGTAACCGGGACGTCGATCTCTTGCGCTCGCTGATTTCGGATAGATAGCACGACGATTGGCCCTATGATGAGCGCACCGACTACTGCGAGTATGAGCCTGCTGAATCCGAGCAACGGAGTGAACACAAAGAAGACCATCGCCAGAGCCGGGATGTTCATGGTGGCAGAACCTTGCACCATGGCGATTGCGCCTTCGAGGTTGGCTCGCTTCCTGAACGCGGACGAAACCGGGACGATGCATGCCGAACAGAGGTTGAGCACCGGGCCGACCGCGGCTCCACTGATTGTGCGACGGAACAGCCCGCCTGACTGGAAGGTTCGCCCCGCGCCTTTAGGGAACAGGAATGATTCCGCCAGTCCAGCTACGAGGAAGGCGAAGACCATACCGACGGTCACAAGGCGCAGGTATGTCACGGAGAAGGAGATCCACTTTTCTGTGAACGTCTGCCCCGGATCACGGTCAATGCAGAAGCCCTGGAAACACTGCAGCCCCGGCGACGTAACGGCATCAAGGTCTTCGCCGACGATCCCCACTTTCGGAAACCTGTTCAGCGCGAAGAAGAGGCTGATCATGATGACCAGCAGTACGATACCTATGGTTCGTTTCTTCGAAGTGAGAGTTGTGAACATCACTTGCCGGTACGGTTGGGGATTGAAAATGGTTCCGCTGTGTGATTGATGAGGCCGGTACCCCCCCCAGGAAGCTCAAGCGGACTATTTTTTGAAAATCTTGTCCCTGATCTTGCTGGCGAAATCCGTTTCGCCGTCAGTAGACGGCAATATCACCCATACGAGGAACATCAGGCCAAACACGACTGCAGGAAGAGTTGCCTCGAGCCACCATTCAGGCATGTCTTGTATTCCTTCCCTTCAATCGACACCAATCAGCGTGCAAGCCAAATTGTTCCCGGCGCGCAGCGCAGTGTATACCTGTGACCGTGCCTGCGGCTGACGCCGATACACGTCCTCTAACTGGCTGCAAGGTGATGATTTTTTGATGCGTAGCCGTTGCAGGCTCACACTTGTCTCCATGTGGCAGGTATTATCGGCGTGTTATCGTCACGGATGATGTGCGGAATCAAAATTGACGTGAATCTTCACAGCACGTTCAACCTGTTTGTAGCAATGGATGGATAACCCAGGTGACTGAATCTCCCGGAGCGATAGAGAACTTCATGGATCGAGTGTACGCTATCGAAGACGTGCGCTCAGAGATTCATCGTCGCGAGCGCGTAACCATGTTTGGCCTTATCCCATTGGCCGCAGCGTTCGCGTTGCTCATTCCGTACATGCAGATCGTGTTGACTCTGCAAAAGGCCGATTACTACTACATCCTGACGCGTCCAGATATTGGGACATATTTCCGGCTGGCAGGAGCTGCACTCTTCGCGGGACCGATAGCAATTGGAATAGTGGTTCTCGTCTTTCGGCAGTTGGATGATTTCCTGCCAACCTACCTGCGTATGGTCGTTGTAGGTCTGGCATACGGCATCATCATGCCGCTGCTGACCGGTCTATTTACGCCGCTGAACCTGTTTGTGATTGGCATCACCGGTGTTTCAAACGTGACAAACCAGGGCTCCGTTGCGCAGATGCTTGCGGACTGGGTATTTTCGACACCGATGTTCACTTTTCTGTTCTGGATGGATTGGCTCGGCCCCAGTATCTTTTTCGGCCTGATCGCCTGCTCCCTGTTCTGGGGGGTGGTAAAGGTTACGGGGCCGATCGAAGATGCGGGCCGCGCCAAGTTTGTCTATCTCGGCTCACTGCTTGTTTCGGTTGTGGTGTTGCTACTGGTCATGGTCTGGCCGTTCAGTCTTTTCAATTACATGTTTGAGACGCTGCTGTAACAGTGGTGTCCACTGTCACGGAGCACAGTCATAGATCCCTGGAAACGGCCAGATCGGCCAGGTAATGAGTCCTCCCCTGATAACGGGGGTGGAAAATCCGAACCGCAAGAGACTGCCTATCCTGTCAGTGCACCTTCGTTATTCGCCCGAACGGATGTGGTTCCGGTTGCGGCGCGTTCCAGTTCCGTTTCTACCAGCATGAATTTCGCTGCTGCTGTCTACAGGTCAAAATTAGCCCGCAGGATTTTCTGGCGTTTCTTGTTGATGCTGTTCATCATCTGGGTTGGCGCGACTGTCATGTTTTTCGTACCGCGCCAGTTTGGCATCAACCCGTCAAAGGCGGGATTCTTCACACCATCCCCGGCAGTCCAGAAGATTCGAGACCTTGAGAAGCAAT
>JAURLM010000176.1 GCA_030831265.1 Chloroflexota bacterium | reverse complement strand
CTGCTGGTGCGCGATGGCTGCGCCGGCAGCTGCGGCTGCACAGCGGCGTCCACGGCCGCCTGTGTGCGCGCGGCGTCGTCGCTCGGCTGCTGCCTGACCGGGGTCAACCCGACGTTCGGGTTCGTGCCCGACTGCGTGGGGAGCGACGACTCGGCGACCGCCTACGTCGTGGTCCGCGATCTCGCGATCGGTGCGGCGTGCGCGAGCTACTCGTTCACCGTCCGGTTCTGATCGATCAGGTCGGCGCGGTCACCGGCAGCCGGCGCCGTAGCGGCGGCAGCGCGGCGCGCAGCTCGGCGCGCAGCTCGTCGCGCAGGCGGCGGCGCGCCGGGTCGTGCCACAGGTTGTCGTGCTGGTGCGGCCGTGGGCTGGTTGCCAATGCGCTGTAGCACTTTCTCTACCCAGATTTGGCGCTCGCCGGGGCCGAGTGCGGCGTACGGACGGGACTGCCGAGGCGGAATGTTGTTGAGCCATGCGATGTCGGTGGCGAACGACCGGATCAAGCTGTCCAGCCCGCCGATGACGGCTTTGTCGCTGTACCCAAGACCGCGCTCATGCAAAAGCACACGTTTGAGCCGTTCTTCGTGTCCTGCGGAGTGAGATGGCGAGCGAGATATGTCCGGGCTCTTGGGACGCTGTGGCATTACGTTGGGAGAGTTTTAGGCTGTCCTGTGATAAACGTCTAGGATGCGCGTGTCGACCGTCGATGCTACGGCATCCCTGCACCCCGTCTATCACCGGGTGGCATCTACCTGGTTTGTTTAGCCCGTATCAGGCCGAATCCAAGCATGCCGGGTCCGAGATACGCACCAACGATTGCGCCCATACGGGCAATCACGGGCTTACCTCCCGGTGCGTACGGCGCGAGGTCTATGGCAATCTCCTGTGCTAGCTCCGGATCAGTCGAATGAAGGATTGCCAGGCTCTGGAGCGGTGCCGCATCTGCCACGAGGCCCTTAATGCGTTCAATTCCACGTGAGCGTGTTCGTGCGCGGTCAACCGCCGCTGCCTCACCGTCCACCATCTGGAGGATAGGTTTGACTTTCAGCAGGGAGCCAAGCAGCGCCTGGGCCTTGCCGATTCTTCCGCCTTTGTGAAGGTATTCCAGCGTCTCCACAAGGCCAGTGAATATTGCCCTCGAACTCAATGATCTTGCCAGTTCCACCAATTCGGCAAGAGACTTGCCTTTCTGTGCTGCCTTGGAGACCTCGATGGCTATCAGTCCCAGTGCGGCAGAGGCCTGTAGCGTGTCCACCGCTTCAACTTTGATTCCGTCTGCCTTGACACCTTCTGCTCCAAGAAGAGCGGCGGAATATGTTGCGCTGACCCGTGATGAAAGATGTATCGAGATTATCCCGTCGTGGGTTTTGCCCAGTTCTCGGTAGACATCCACGAATGCACCGGCAGAAGGTGCAGAGGTGGTAGGAAATACTTTGCCGGACTGCAGGCGCGCGTAAAACTGATCCGGGGTTATGTCTACACCGTCTCGGTACGCCTCATTCCCGAAGTGAACAAACAGCGGGACAATGGTTATGCCGTACTGTTCGATTAGCTCCTTTGGCAGGTCAGAGGTGCTATCAGTGACTACCGCTACTGGCATGAAAATTTCCTAAGTTAGTGATGGGAGGATGATTAGTCGATGGACAGAAGATATTCGTAGTCTGGCTGACCGCCCTTCAAAACCTGAATCTCGACGTCCGTGAATATCTTGTGCAGTGTATCGGTAGTTATTTGCAATTCATCGTCGGTCACTGCTGCGCCTGCGTACAGGGTGAGGAGCGCCTCGTCGTCCAGCTGGGCATTGAGCATCTGAATGAGCGTTTCAAGCGGGTTGTTACCGGTTGCAGTGAGTCGTTCGTCCATAACTCCCATAAACTGCCCGCGTTTGACGGCAAGACCATCCAGTACGGCATCACGGATAGCTGTGCACACAGAGCCGCTGCGTACGATCGAGAAGGCATCTGTCATCTGCGCAGCGTTCTTTTGAATATCGCGATCGGGGGAAAACTCAAGAAGTGCAGACAATCCGGCTTGCATTGATCGAGTTGGGATCACCCGTACATTTTTGTCGGATATTCGAGCCGCTTGCTCTGCTGTGCCAATGATGTTCTTGTTGTTCGGCAGGACTATCACGTTGTTTGATGGTGCTCGGTCTATCGCATCCAGGATTTCTGCGGTGCTCGGGTTCATCGTGTCGCCACCGCTCATCGTTATTGCGGCACCAAGTCCGGCATTCTTGAACAGGTCCAGAAACCCGTTGCCGAGAGCGACTGCCAGGACTGCCGTGACGGCATTTTTCACTACCGGTTCAATGCGAGTGCTGTTGGATTCCTGCCCCCGCGCCCATTCATGGCTCTGCTCATCCATGTTGTGAATTTCGATATTTGACAGTGATCCCAGTAAGATGCCAGCCGAGAGTGCCGCACCGGGGTCTTCCATATGCACATGGACCTTGATGAGAGAGTCATCACCTGCGACGACGGCAGATCGGCCCATGCGTCCCATCTGTTCTCGGACTGCATCGGGATTCAGGCCTGTTCCCTCAATTGCGAAGACAGTGCAGTAACCCCATTCCTCTTCTTCAATTTGGTGGAGGAAGTCCGGTCGAACCGCTGGAGGCATGTTCTTGTGATCTGCCGGGGTTCCCTCGACGTTGGGCGGATCCACGCGTTGAGGCATGTTCGGTCCGCCACCCAGGGCGTGGGCGCTGCTCATCAGCATCAAGGCAAATCCGAATCCGCCTGAATCGACAACGCCTGCGTCTTTTAGCACCTGCAGCATTTCCGGTGTGCGCTCCACTGTGTCCATCGCCTGTTCGGCGGTCGCCCTCATCACATGATGAAGATCATCAGTGGATGCAGCTGAGCGTTCGGCTGCGTCAGCGCATTCCCGAAATACTGTCAGCATGGTGCCTTCACGCGGCTCCGGCACGGCCTTGTAAGCGATATTGGTTGCGATGCGCAGCCCTCTGGCGAAACTTGCTGCAGTAACTTCGTGGGAGCCGTCCAGCGAGTCAGAAAGGCCTTTGAAATACTGTGCCAGGATCAGTCCTGAGTTACCTCTGGCTCCGAGAAGCGCCGAACGCGCAATGTGTTTTGCTGCACTGCCGGCGTCTTCGCTCGTGTCGCGGGAAAGATCATCCTGGATGGATCGTAGCGTCAGAACCATGTTGGTCCCGGTATCGCCGTCGGGAACCGGGAATACGTTCAGGGCGTTGATCGTGCCCTGGTTCTTCTCCAGGATGCTGGCTGCATACCGCACCAGCTCATGAAGCATTCGCGCCCCACAAAGACGTTTTTCTCCGGTTCGTTCTGGAGTATCTGCCATATAGCAGGCCTGGAAAGGCCCAATCTCCGGTATGGGCTGTT
>JAURLM010000175.1 GCA_030831265.1 Chloroflexota bacterium | reverse complement strand
TGCCCTGGCGTCCCTCGAAGTTGCGGTTAGATGTGGATGCACAGCGTTCACCCGGCACAAGAATGTCCGGGTTCATGCCCAGGCACATTGAACAGCCTGATTCCCTCCACTCGAACCCGGCCTCCTTGAACACCTCGTCGAGGCCTTCAGCCTCTGCCTGGATTTTGGTCAGGGTAGAGCCGGGCATCACCTGCGCTCGAACGCTACTGGCTACATGGTGGCCTTTGATGATCGAGGCGGCACGGCGCAGGTCTTCAAGCCTTGCGTTGGTGCATGAACCGATGAAAACCCGGTCAATCGAGATGTCCTCGATTCGTGTACGCGGCTTCAAGTCCATGTAATCCAGCGCTGCCGTGGCCGAAGCCTGGTCTGCTGCGTCGTCAAAATCGACCGGATCTGGAACCCTGTCGGAAATCTTCGCCACCTGACCGGGGTTAGTTCCCCAGCTTACGTACGGCTCCAGTTTCGTGCAGTCGATCTCTACAAGCGTGTCATATTCTGCACCTTCATCTGTTGCGAGTGTCTTCCAGTCCGCAACGGCAGCATCCCATGCCTCGCCCTTTGGCACAAAATGTCGACCCTTCATCCACTCGAAGGTCGTCTCGTCAGGGGCGATCATTCCTGCCCGCGCTCCGCCTTCAATTGTCATGTTGCAGATCGTCATCCGGCCTTCCATGCTCAGGTTGCGGATGGCCTCGCCGGTGTATTCGATGACGTGACCGGTTCCACCGGCAGTTCCAATCTGGCCGATTGTCGCAAGGATCATGTCCTTTGCAGTGACGCCGACAGGGAGTTCCCCGTTGAAGCGCACTTCCATGGTGTTGGGCTTGCGCTGCCGCAGTGTCTGGGTGGCTAGAACATGCTCAACTTCTGACGTGCCAATACCGAACGCCAGCGAACCAAACGCTCCGTGGGTGGACGTGTGGGAGTCGCCGCAGACGATGGTCATGCCGGGCTGGGTGTAACCCTGCTCCGGACCGATAACGTGGACGATTCCCTGTGCACGGCTGTCGACATCGTAAAGAATGATGCCGAAATCCTTGCAGTTCTTTCGGAGTGCCTCAACCTGTGCGCGGGCGATCGGGTCCTTGATCTCCTGCATCCGGGTGTTGTCAGTAGGCACGTTGTGGTCAACCGTGGAGATGGTCTTGCCCGGCTGTCGTACTTTGCGGCCCGCGAGCCTTAGTCCCTCGAACGCCTGCGGCGATGTCACCTCGTGGACGAGGTGCAGGTCAATGTAGAGCAGCGCTGGCTGGCCTTCCGGTTCCGCCACAACATGCCGCTCCCAGATCTTTTCAAACATCGTCTTAGGCATTTTTGTTCCAGTCCTCCCGCGAGTGTTTTTCATTCCTGTGAGTATGGCCCGGTTCGGACTATACCGTTTCTTTCGGAGTAGTCGATTCCGAGCCTGCGTCCTGTGCTCCGATCATGAGCAGACGGTTGATTGCGTTCACGTAGGCCTTGGCTGAGGCAACCACGATGTCCGTGTCCGCGCCGCGTCCAGAGTAGACGTTGCCGTCTTTTTCTATGCGTATAGTCACGTCACCAAGAGCATCGATGCCCTCCGTCACAGCGTTGACAGAAAACTCCGTCAGTTCAACATCCATGTGGATAATGGAGTCGATAGCCTTGCAGACGGCGTCAACCGGGCCGGTGCCGTGCTGGTTCGTAGAACGCTTCTCACCGTCAGGGCAGTGCAGCGTTACCGTTGCCTCGGGGCTGGTGTCGTTACCGCACACAACGTGGACAGTCTCCACCTGGTATGTACGAGCTGTGTCTGCGACGCGGTGCTGTTCGGACATCAACGCGTGCAGGTCACGATCATCGATCTCAGCCTTGTTGTCAGCGAGGTCCTTGAAGGCAGCGAACACGTTTGCGATCTCGTCATCCTTCAAACGGTAGCCGAGTTCTGACAACCGTGCGCGTAATCCTGCTCTGCCTGACAGTTTTGTCAGCACCAGCGATTCACCGCGCCATCCAACCGTGTCCGGTTCCATGATCTCGAACGTTGTTCGATCTTTCAGGAAGCCGTCCTGGTGGATGCCTGACGAGTGCCGGAAGGCGTTTCGACCGACGATTGCCTTGTTGTACTGGACAGGGAATCCAAAGATGTTGGAGATCATGCGGCTGGTGTTGCCAATCTCCTTCGTGTCGATGCCGGTCTTGACCTTGTAGTGGTCAGGACGCGTCTCGACGGACATGATGACCTCTTCAAGCGCTGCGTTTCCGGCTCGTTCGCCCAGACCGTTTATGCAGCCTTCAACTTGCCGCGCCCCGTTTTCAACAGCAGCGAGGCTGTTTGCACCGGCCATGCCGAGGTCGTTGTGGCAGTGCACGGATACAACAGCGTCCTTGATGTTCGGAACGTTCTCAAAAATACCCTTTATGAGCGCGCCGAACTCTTCCGGGTTGGAGTAGCCAACGGTATCCGGGATGTTGACCGTCGTCGCCCCTGCTTTAATGACCGCTTCCAGCATGGCGTACAGGTAAACGGGGTCGGTCCGTGATGCGTCCATCGGTGAAAACTCGACGTCATCGACGTAGGACTTGGCGCGTTTCACTGCTTCGACAGCCATGTCCATGATGGCTTCGCGGTCTTTGCGCATCTGGTGCATCAGGTGAATGTCTGACGCAGAGATAAACGTATGGATCCGGGCGTTCTTGACGCCTTCCAACGCTTTTCCTGCAGCGTCTATATCACTGGCCACTGCGCGTGACAGGGTGCAGATCGTCGGGCCTTTGACTTCCTGGGCGATGCGTCGCACCGCTTCGAAGTCACCCGGTGAACTGGCTGCGAAACCTGCTTCGATAACGTCAACACCGAGGCGTGCTAGCTGGTGAGCGATCCGAAGCTTCTCTTCCACGGTTAGTCCCGCACCGGCGCTCTGCTCACCGTCGCGGAGCGTCGTGTCGAAGATGATTACTCGGTCTTCGGTTTCGCTCTTGTTCACCATTGCACGCCTCCTGTGGCGCTTCTAACTGTTGTGGCTCCGTTTGGGAGCCATGCTCCGGGGCCATAAAGAATATGCCCCGGAGCTGTCGCTACCTACGTTGTTGCTTCGAGCCACGGCATCATGTCCCGCAACTCTTTACCTACACGCTCAATGTCGTGTTCTTCGTCGGTCTTGCGCATCTGCTTGAACTTGTGCAGGCCTTCATCGTTCTCTGCAATCCATTCCCGTGCAAATTCGCCGGACTGGATCTGCTTGAGAACCTTGCGCATGTTGTCCTTTACACGCTCGTCGATGACGACTGGGCCGCGCGTGTAGTCGCCGTATTCGGCGGTCTCACTAACCGAGTAGCGCATGCCACCAAGGCCGCCCTGGTAGATGAGGTCAACGATGAGCTTTAGCTCGTGGAGAACCTCGAAGTAGGCTGACTCAGGCTCGTACCCGGCCTCTGTCAGCACTTCGTAGCCTGCCTTGATGAGGGCTGTCACGCCACCACAGAGAACAGCCTGTTCACCGAACAGGTCGGTTTCGGTCTCTTCCTTGAAGGTGGTCTTCAGGATTCCTGCGCGTCCACCACCAACTCCCTTGCCGTACGCAAGTGCAATGTCGAATGCGTTGCCAGTGGCATCGTGGTCGACTGCGATCAAGCATGGGACGCCTAGTCCGCGCTCGAAGACAGCTCGCACCCTGTGGCCAGGGGCTTTAGGGGCAATCATCACCACGTTGACAGATTTTGGTGGGACGATCTGGTTGTAGAAAATCGTGAAGCCGTGCGCAAACAGCAGCGTCTGGCCATCACGCAGGTGAGGTTCAATCTCCTCACGGTAAACGCGAGCCTGTGTGGTGTCTGGCAAGCAGAAAGCGATCAGGTCTGCTTCTTTTGCAGCTTCGGTGTTCGATACGACCCGGAGGCCGTCTGCTTCTGCCTTGGCCTTTGAACGACTACCCTCGTACAGACCGACAATGACGTTGAAGCCGCTGTCCTTGAGGTTTCGTGCGTGCGCGTGACCCTGAGAGCCATAGCCGATTACGGCGATGGTCTTGTCTCGCAACACTGAGTCGTCAATGTCCTTGTCGTAGTAAAGGGTTGCCATCCTCGTTCTCTTTCACCCGTCTCCGCCAGTTGGCGGCCTGTTGTTGATTGCCCTTACAGTACCCGAACCAGCCCTACACGCTTCCGGAGTCACCTGCCGTTGGTGTGTAGTAGTGTGATACCTCGTCCTGCAGTCCGTCGAAAGCCCCGTCCTCCTGGCCCTCCGACAGCGCACCGCGCAGCGTCGCAACACGGCCGGTGCGAATCACCTCTTTAACTCCAAACTTTCGTAGCAACTCAATAAGGCTGTTGATCTTGCTACGTCCGCCCGTTATCTCCATCGTCAGGCTATTTGCGCCAATATCCACCACGTTCACACGGAAAATTCCAGCAAGTTCAAGGATCTCGCTTCGTGTGTGTGGGCTAGCCTCAACCTTGATGAGTGCAAGCTCACGCCAGACGATGTTCTTTTCTGTGATGTCCTGCACTTCGACGACTTCGACAAGCCTGTCCAACTGGGCCGCTACATGCTGAACGACGTGCGCCGGGCCTTCCACCACGAATGTCATTCGGGACAGTCCTGGCCGCTCAGACCTGCCGACAGCGAGGCTGGCGATGTTGAACCCGCGTCTTCGGAACAGGCCGGAGATTCGTGCGAGTACACCGGGGCGGTCCTGCACCAGCGCTATGATCGTCCGTTGCATGAAGCCACTTGCACCGTTTGTTGAGTTGCTCACAGCGGGTCCTCTATCAGTTCGTTCACACTCTGCCCGGCGGGGATCATCGGGTAGACGTTGTCCACTTTTTCGATAACGAAATCGACGATAACCGGTCCGGGGTGTTCGTTTGCTTCTCGGATGGCAGCCTCAAGCTGATCCTGCCGGGTAACGCGTATGCCTTTGATGCCGTAAGCCTCTGCCAGCTTCACAAAGTCCGGGTTACCCGAGTACGTTTCAGCCTGGTAGTCACCGTCGTAGAACAGTCCCTGCCACTGCGTAATCATGCCAAGGTGGTTGTTATTCAGGATGGCGTACTTCACCGGCAGCTTGTTTTCGACAGCCGTTGCCAGTTCCATCAGCGTCATCTGGAATCCGCCATCACCGCAGATGGACCATACCAGCCTGTCCGGGTTGCCTATCTGCGCGCCAAGTGCGGAAGGTACTTCATAACCCATCGTGCCCAGGCCGCCAGAGCTAAACCATGAGTTGGCGTGCGTGAACTTGTAGTGCTGTGCGGCCCACATCTGGTGCTGGCCGACACCAGTGCAGATGATTGCATCACCCTTCGTCACATCAGACAGCGCTCGCACAACATGTTGTCCGAGCAGTTCGTCTGTTTCGCGAATCTTCAGGGAAGGGTGCTCAGCCTTCAAGTGCTCAACACGCTGCACCCACGCAGTGTGTTTGGTTGACTTCACCTTCGGGTTGATCTGCCTCAGCACGGCTTTGACGTCACCGATGACCGGTGCGTCTGCAACCAGCGTCTTGTTGATTTCAGCCGGATCGATGTCTATCTGGATCTTCTTCGCGTTCGGAGCGAATCGGCGCGGATCACCAACGATACGGTCGTCGAACCGACTGCCAATCGCCACGATCAGGTCGGACTCGTCCAGCGTCAGGCTGGCGTATGCAAGCCCGTGCATGCCTGGGAAGCCGACGAAAAGCGGGTGGTCTTCCGGGAAGCTGCTTATCCCCAACAGCGTTGTCACAACGGGGATTTCAGCTTTCTCAGCGAGTTCACGCAGTTCGTCAAATGCCTGCGAGATGAGCACGCCGTGACCAGCGAGAATCGCCGGACGCTCGGCTTCGTTGATCAGCTCGATCGCCTTTTCTACCTGGCTTTCAATGGCGGTTGTGCGCACGTTGTAACCGGGCAAGTTGATGATGCGGTCGCGTGCGAAGTCGTACTCCGCAACTTCCTGGAACACGTCCTTGGGAATATCGATCAACACCGGTCCCGGCCGTCCTGTACGAGCGATGTGAAACGCCTCGTGAATGGTCGGGCCAATGTCCTGCGCCCGCATTACCAGGTAGTTGTGCTTGGTCACGGGCAATGTGGCTCCCGTGATGTCCGTCTCCTGGAAAGCGTCGGTTCCAATGGCTGCGCGGCCAACCTGTCCGGTTATAGCGACGATCGGCGCAGAGTCCATCATCGCTGTAGCCAGTCCCGTGATGAGGTTCGTGGCTCCGGGGCCAGAAGTTGCACAGGCAACGCCCACCTTGCCTGTGGAGCGAGCGTAGCCGTCTGCTGCGTGGGCTGCACCCTGTTCGTGGCGGACCAGCACATGCCGGAGCTTGGGGTACTTGGACAGTTCACCGTAGAACGGCAGGATAGCGCCGCCGGGCAAACCGAAGATTACGTCTACGCCCTCATTCAGCAGGGCTTCGCAGACTATCTGGCCTCCCGTCAGTTTCTTCGCAACCATGTTTATTATTCCTGACCGTTTCCTGGGTCTATTCGCCGTTATATCTGGTCCGCGGACCCCTGTAACACAAAAATCCCGCCCTAACCAAAGGACGGGATTACCGCGGTACCACCTTTGTTGCCCAAACCCGCCTCGCATCCCGATGGGTATGCTGGCAGATCCGGGCCGCTCTTAAAGCCGTAACGTGGCCATACGTCCCTGCTTACTTGCCCTTGCGGCGTTCTGCAGAACCGCTCCCGAGCGAGTTCCCGTTGTCACGCACCGGTTTGCACCACCCACCGGCTCTCTCTACAGCGTGACGCTTGCGGTACTACTCCCGTTCATAGCGTTGCTCTGTGTGTGCAGGACAGGTTACTACTGTTCATGCAGCACAGAAATACCAGTATATCGTCATTTGTTAACGGATGACCGGTTTATTCGATGTGGATAGCAAGGAATACTCACAGGCAGCTATGAGCACGGTGATGAAACCACATGCCGCTGCGCTGTGAGTATTCCTGCTAGACTCCCGGCCGGTCTGTTGCACATGCCGTCAACGCCACGGTATCGGTTTCGACGCCTTGTCTAGAGGATTCATTGGCTCACACATCTGAAAACCCCTCGTATACGGTTGCACCGTTCCACTGGGATGACCTGTCAGAACTTTCCGGGTTGCTCAACCGGCTCGGCAGGCACGGGTTTCGCCAGTGGCCGCAATCACCAGACCTGCTTCGATCTGAGCTGGAAGTGCTGAGATTGCAACCTGAGCAGGATGCTTTCATACTGCGTCGGTCAGGTGAAATCTGCGGATACGCGATCACGCTGCATGAACGTGACATTCATCGGACGGTTATTTCCATAGCGTCATTTCCAGAGTGCCATCCTCATGCCGGACCGTTGTTGGATGCTGCGGTCAACAGGGCGCGCAATGCTGGTGTGGCGGCGGTTCATGTGGCGATCCGAGATACCGCGGCTGAGCCGGTTGAGATGGTAAAGAATCGCGGGTTTGTTGAGGTCACCTCAAATCTCGAACTCAAGCTTGATCGCAAAGATGCTGCCCGGTTGGAAGATCAGCCGTTGCCATCCGGATTATCTTTTCGCAAGATGCGCTCGTCGGCGGAAACACTCCTGCTAACCCGCGTGCAGAACACCGTATTCGAGGGGCACTGGGGCTTTTCGAACAACACCCCGGAAGAGATCCAGGCGCGGCTTGATCTACCTGCAAGCGGGCCAGAGCATGTGCGTTTTGCAGAAAACGCAGACGGAGACGTGGCGGCTTACATATGGACAGCTCTTGAATGGCACATTGACCAGACCTGCGGTCGTATATGGATGACAGGTGTCATGCCCCAGTTCCGCGGGTCAGGCATTGGCAAAGCGGTCGTGCATGCCGGTATAAAGCACCTTCTTGCGGAAGGCGCGACAGATGTTCATCTTGAAGTGGTAGGCCACAACAGCGCTGCCGTAAGAATCTACGAACACGCTGGATTCAAGACCGTAGGGCACGTGGACTGGTACGAACTGAAGCTCAGGTAACGGCCGGGGACTACTCTTCGTCAGAATCCTCAGAGGACTCTTCGCCCTCTTCACCCTC
>JAURLM010000174.1 GCA_030831265.1 Chloroflexota bacterium | reverse complement strand
TCGGACAATAGTCGGTCAGCTGCTTCGGCAAACGATTGTTCGTCATACGGCACACACAAGCCGCCACCGCTTTCGCGGATGACCAGCTGCTGTTCCGGATGGTCGTTTGCAATCACCGCCTTGCGCATGGCCATGTATTCAATAAGCTTGGTCGGCGAGGTCGAATTCAAGATGAAACTGGGGTAATAGGGCGACAGACAGACGTCGGCCTGCGACACGAACTTCAGTGCCTGGGCACGATCTATCTGGCCGGTCAGGATTACGGACTGCTCCAGGCCCAGTCTTCGTGCCTCCTCCTCAATCAATTCCCTGGCCCTGCGGTCGTTGGAACCGCCGACAATGTAAAGGACAACATCGGGATGACGGTCCTTCACAAGCGCCAGCACACGGACCAGGAAATCGATGTGGCGCTGCAGGTCTATCGCGCCCAGATACAAGAGGTTCCGTGGTGCGCCTGGCTGCAGATTGATTCCGTCCCGTAGCTCCTTAAAGTCTTCCAGCCGTATCCCCATCGGAACTGGATACAACTTCGACGCAAGTACGCCTTGACCCGCGACATCGGATTTCATCTTTTCACTCTGCACCACGATGTGTTTCGCGAATCGCATGATGATCCTGTACTGCAAAAACGCCAGCAGATGACCTCGCAGAAGGTAGATTAAGGGGTAGCGAGCGGTTCCCGCACGTGCGCCGGCGATGGACTCTTCCGGAAAAGGAAATGACAGCCAGAAAACGAATTGTCCGCCGTACAGCCAACATGCCAGCAGTCCAAAGAGGGCCCCAAGGTACTTGTCCTTCACTTGAACGATGTCGTATCTCTCCCGGCGGTGAAGAGCAAAAACCCGCCAGTGATGCCTTACCGCGATCCAGTGCTTCCGTACCCTGGCGAAGCGAGTGGTTCCGAGGTTTGTCGGGCAAACGTGTGCAGTCCCGCCGCCGTATTCGCAGCTGTAGGTGCTTGGACAGGGGACGGAAGACTGCAGTATCCAGTCGATTCGGTACCCTCGCTTAGCGAGTTTATCGCCAAGCAGGACTTTTACGTCGACTCTGAATGGCGGGAATTGATCCGCAGTCAGGCAGAGAATGCGGGGAGGGGGGCTGATCACGCGAGCATCACCGCGCGTTCATAGGTTGGCAGGCAAATCCTTGCGACGATGGCCTGTTCTGCTGTCGAGAGCCTGTCGGCCTTTTGGAGGCTCGAGGGGTCAAGCATATCAACCAAGCCCTCCGAAAAAGGCAGGCTGATAAATTCGCAAAGCGCCTCGACCACTAGCCTGCTCTCTGTCATCAGGCGATCGTAGTCGATGACCATCAATCGCTCCGGTTGCAGTACTCGGTGCAACTCAAAAAGCTGAGACTGCTTTCCGTTGTAGCAATAACATGCCTTTAGGAGTCGGGTGAGCCCCTGCGTAGTCGCACTGTCAGGGATGGCCTGCCTGCCCACCGTTTCAAACAGTTCTTCCAGGGCGAAGTCGCTCCAGTTGTATAACAAGGAGTAGACGACCGAAGAAGGCTTTCGAATCACCCAGATCAGTTGGAATTTCGCCGTCGACTCGAGGTACTCACGATATCTTTCGTTGAGATAGGTCGTTTGGAAGCAATACCTGCCGCTGCTTGGCGTGTGCGGTTTGTAGCCGCAGAGAATCTGAGCCGCGTCGAGTTCGTCGTCACGTCCGAATCGGAAATCGACCATTCCCTCACAACGATTGATCAAGCGGGTGACCAGGGTCGTTCCCGAGCGCTGACATCCTGCAACCAGTATCGAATTTGGAAACAGGTGCAGATGCGAAAACAGGCGTGGCTGACGCGACCGGACGTGTTTTTGGAAGCGTCTCCACGTACGCAGGTCGCCATTGCGCCGCAGTGGAAAGTATTTTTCCAGGAACGACCTGTTGAAAATGCGCATAGAGAACCCTGTTGCGCCCGAGACTTTTGAGTTCAGTACGATAAGTCTAGCGAATTTGAAGTGTTGGCTGCCGGGCGACAGGTTCCACTTGACAAAATCCGGCCTCATGCTCGGCCTACATCTGTATTAATCCTGCTGTATCCTCTCGGCCGGTTCAACATCGATCGGTTGCGCATCATGCGGGTACTTGTCTTGGTGCCGGATATGCGGCAGCACGGGGGGGTGACTAACATCTTCCGTGAGTTGCGGCTCGATGGCCTGCAGGGGATAGGTCATTTTGCCGTCAACACGGTTCAACCAACCCCCGTCGGTCCAGCGGGTCTCGGTAGGGCGTGGGTGATGGTGCGGAAGGTGATCCGGCTACCGGCTGTTTACCTGCGGTTCTTGAGCCGGATCATGGGCGTTGAGTTGGTTCACTCGAACCCGTCGTTGAATGCCAGGTCATTTTTCAGGGACGCCATGTTCATCGCATTGGCCTTGCTGATGCGTAAGAAGGTGGTGGCATTCTTCCACGGCTGGGAAGACGAGTTCGAGGCTCGGATCGCGCAGAACCCGCTTCTGCGGGGAATATTCAGGGCGAGCTATGCCAGGGTGCCCTTCATGATTGTGCTGGGTGACACCTTCCGCCAGC